>NZ_JAXMIH010000024.1 GCF_034366625.1 Prosthecobacter sp. | reverse complement strand
TCCTATCATCAGCGTCCCATTTCAATCATCCGCGCGAATTCCTCGAAGAAGTATTTCGCGTCATGCGGTCCAGGCGCGGCTTCGGGATGGTATTGGACGCTCAACACAGGCGCTTCGCGATGACGCATGCCTTCGACGGTGCCGTCGTTGAGGTTGATGTGCGTGACTTCGACGTTGCTGGGCAGCGAAGAAGGATCAATGGCGAAGCCGTGGTTCTGGGCGGTGATGGAAACCCTGCCGCTGCGCAGGTCTTTGACGGGCTGGTTGCCGCCACGATGGCCGAACTTCAGTTTGAAAGTCTTGCCACCGTAGGCGTGGCCGAGAATCTGATGACCGAGGCAGATGGCGAAGATCGGCTTTACACCGATGAGCTGTTTGATCTCCTTATGGATGTAATCCAGCGCCGCAGGATCGCCGGGACCGTTGGAGAGAAAGACGCCATCGGGATTTTTGGCGAGCACATCCTTGGCGCTCGTGGAGGCGGGCACGACATCGACGCGGAAGCCGTTCTGACGCAGGCGGCGCAGGATGTTGCGCTTGATGCCGAAATCGTAGGCCACGATGTGATGCTTCGCGCGGGGCAGCGAATGGTACACTTCGCCATCAGGTCCGGCTTCGCGATTCTGTGAGGGGCTGGGGATGTCCCAGTCGCGGCTTTCCTTGTCCTCGGGATCCCAGAGATAGGGTTTCGGCGTGGTCACTTCCTTGACGTAATCGCTGCCTTCCATCGTCGGGCTGCTGGCGGCCATCTTCACAGCTTCTTCAGTGCTGGTGGCAGTCGTGGTGATGACGGCGCGCATCGCGCCACGGGTGCGCAGATGTTTGGTCAACGCACGGGTGTCGATGCCCTGGATGCCGGGGATGTTCCACTCCTTCAAATAAGCATCAAGCGACTGCGTGCTGCGCCAGTTGCTCGGCACATCGCAGAGTTCTTCGATGACGAAGCCGCGCACATGCGGTTGGTCGCTTTCGGTGTCGAGCGGGTTCACGCCGTAGTTGCCGATGAGCGGATACGTCATCGTCACGATCTGGCCGCGATAGGAAGGATCGGTGAGAACCTCCTGATAACCGGTCATGGAGGTGTTAAAGCAGATTTCGCCGGTGTGGGCGGCATCGGCGCCAAACGCCGTGCCTTCAAACACTCGGCCGTCTTCGAGGGCGAGGAGGGCTTTCTTCATCAAGGTGCGCCGCTGGTCATAGCCAGAAGGGCGGGGGGTGCAAGGAATGATCGCGCGGCTGTTTTGAGATCACTTTTCTTCGGCGATCTCCAGACGCGGGAACAACGGCACAGGTGCGCCGAGTTGATGGCCGCTTGGGAGCATGCCCCACTTCAAATCGCTAACCTTGAGATCATCCGGCAGCTCCCAGCCGATTTGAGCACGTGCTGTGACCATCGCGGTTGGCATGATCGGATTGAGCAGCATGGTGACGTGCGTGAGCGCCTCGGCGAGGTGGTAGAGCACGCTGTCGAGCCGTGCGGCTTGCGCGGGATCTTTGGCGAGGGAGAAGGGCTTGGTGCTATCGACAAACGCATTCGCATGCGTGACGATCTTCCACGCAGCGGCGATGCCTTCGTGGATGTCCCAGCCGTTCATCTTCTCAAGGTAGAGTGGCAGGGCCTCGGCGACGGTCTGGCGCAGGGCTTGATTGATTTCGTCATCGTAATCGCCGGGCGTGAGCACACCTGCGCGATACTTTTGCGCCATGTTGATCGAGCGGTTGAGCAGATTGCCCAAGCCACCGGCCAGCTCCTTGTTGTAGCTCATGATGATGCGTTCATCGCTGAAATCGGCGTCGTAGCCGGTCGCGATGTCGCGCATCAGGTAATAACGCAAGCCGTCGGGCGTGAAGTTGTTTGAGAGCACGTTCGGGTCGATCACATTGCCGAGGCTCTTGCTCATCTTCGCGCCTTTCACGTTCCACCAGCCGTGGACGATGAGTTTCGGGATCTGGTCGTCGGGGAAACCGAGCGCATGGAGCATGATCGGCCAATAGACGGCATGCGCGGGCACCAGGATGTCCTTGCCGATCACATGAGCGTCGGCAGGCCAGATTTTTTCAAACTCTGGCAGGCCTGCGTTGCCGACCTCACCGGCCAGATAACCGGCGAAGCTGACGTAGTTCACCAGCGCGTCGAACCAGACGTAGTTCACGAATTTTTCGTCGAAGGGCAGGGGAATGCCCCAGCTCAAGCGCTCGATGGGACGGCTGATGCACAGATCCTGCGCCGCTCCTTCGAGCGAGTTCAGCACATCGTTCGCACGATGCGGCGGGAAGATGAAATCAGGGTTTCCTCGGATGTGGTTCTTGAGCCATTCGACGTGGTCGCTGAGGCGGAAATACCAGTTCTCCTCCTGCAACTCGACCACTTCGCCCCATTCTTCGCCATACTGGCCGTCGGGGCCGCGTTCCTTGTCGGTGAGGAATTGCTCCTGGCGCACGGAGTAGAAACCGCCGTAGCTCTTTTTGTAAAGCTGGCCGCAGTCGTGCAGCTTTTGCAGCATCGCCTGCACCACACGCTTGTGTTTGATGTCCGTCGTCGCGGCCCAGCCGTCGTAACGCACGTTCAGCTTGTCCCACAGCTCGGTGAAGTGCTGCGTGATGCCATCGACGAACTCCTGTGGTGACTGCCCTGCCTTTTCGGCGCTCTTCTGCACCTTCTGGCCGTGCTGATCGACACCAGTGAGGAAATACACCTCGCGACCGTTCAAGCGCTGAAACCGCGCCATGACATCCGCCAGCACCTTTTCATAAGCATGGCCGATGTGCGGCGCTGCGTTGGTGTAGTCGATGGCGGTGGTGATGTAGTAGGGTTTCACGGCGGTAATTGGGGCGCGAATGATGTCGCGGAATGCCACGGGGGCAAGGTGAAGGCTGGAGACAAAAAATGGGGGCCGTGTGGCCCCCATTCGTGGTTTGAGATGAATTCGAGGAAGGCGCGGGTTATTTCGGCAGCATCGTCAGATACTGCTCGGTCATCTGCTTCACCTTCGTGCGCATCGGATCGAGCTGCGGCTGGAGCTTGGCGAGCTCGGTGGTGGCTTCGGCGATGATCTTGTCCTTCTCGGGGATTTCCTTCGTGGCGGCGGCGATGGTGGCCTCGGCGTCGGTCTTCTTCTTTTTCGCGCCTTCAAAGTCGGTGTTCGCTTTGGCGACTTCTGCTTTCTTGGCATCGAGAACCTTCTGCTCGGCGTCGAGTTTGGCGTGGGCGGCGGCGTAGGCTTGTTCGAGCGGCGGAAGGGCCGTTTTGGCGGCGGCGATGGCGGCGTTGATTGGCGCGATCTTGGCGGCGTAATCTTTCTCGATGGCGGCAGGCGCGGCTTGTTTCTCGGCGAGAGCCTTGCCCTGGGCTTCGATTTCTTTGGCGATGCTGTCACGCTGGCCGCGAAGAGGAGCGGCGGCTTTCTCGGCGGTGGCGAGTTCGTTTTTAGCCTGGGCAAGCTGCTTCTCGGTCTGCGCGACGGCGGTGTTGGCGTTGTTGAGGTCAGCCTTGGTCTTGCCGGCGATTTTGCGGGCCTCGGCAAGCTTCTTCTCCGCGTCGGTGCGAGCGGCTCGTTTGGCATCAAGTGCCTGCTGGGCTTGCGCAGGTTTTACAGCGGCCTCGGCTGCTGCTTTTTCCGAGGTGGCAACTTTGGCGGTCAGCGCGGCATCACCCGCTTTGGCTGCGAGTTCCTTCTTGGCGGCTGCGACGGCGTTTTGGGTGTCGGCAGCGGCTTTTTTGGCGTCAGCGAGCGCTTTGTCGGCGGCTTGAATTTCGGTCGTGAACTTCGGAATCGAAGCCTCGATGTCCTTGGCGGCTTTTTCCTGCGCAGGGAGAGCGGCGGTCAAATCGGCGGCGGATTTTTTCACGGCGGCGAGATTGCCCTCGAACTTGGCGACTGGAGCCTTCTTGGCCGTGACCTGAGCCTCGGGGCCATTGAGCTTGGCGTTCACCTCGGCGAGGCTCTTCTTCCTGGCTTCGATGAGCTTGGCGATGTCCTCGGCGGATTTCTTGGACGCGGCGATGGCTTCGTCCTTGGCTTTGGCGGCGGCGGCGAGTTCGGCTTCCTTGGTGGTGATGATGGTCTTCTGCTCAGCCACTTTGGCTGCGGCGGCGGCATCTGCGTCGCGGGTGGGCTTGGTGGTGGCTTCGAGAGCGGCGGCCTCGCCCTGCACTTTCTTCAAAGCGGCCTCAAGAGCGGGTTGTGCGGCGATGGATTCGGCGATGGCTTTCTTGGAGTCTTCGATGCGTGCGGCGGCGGAGACTTTGGCGGCCTCCGCGTCTTTTTTGGCTTCGGTGAAGTCGGTGAAGTCGGTTTCGAGTTTGGCGAGTTTTTCCTTCTCGACGAGCACGCCGGTGTTGAACTGGGCCGCCTTCAAAGAGGTGGGCACTTTTTGCAGCATGGCGATCTCATCGCTGGCGGACTTGGCGGCGGTCTGTGCGGCGGCGAGGGCGGTTTTGCCTGCGGCGGCATTGCCTTCGGCTCCTTTGATGCGATCCGGGCCGGCTTTGACGAGCGCGGGCAGTTTGGGCAGCTCGGCTTTCTTCGCGGCAATGCTGTCGGTGGCGGCTTTGATCTTGGCGTCGGTTTCAGCGATGAGTTTGTCGAGATCGGCGACGAGAGCAGGTGCGGCACCGAGTTCCGTCTTGGCTTTGGCAATGGCGGCGGTGAGTTGATTGGCCTTGGCCTTGTTAGGCGCGATTTTTTGCTGCTCGGCCTTCACTGCGGCGAGTTTGGCTTCGAGTTCCTTCAGCTTGGGCTGTTGCGCTGGATCTTTCTTGGCGGCTTCGAGCGCGGTGTTGGCATCGGCGACGGCTTTGTCGGCGGCGGGCAGTTTGGCGGCCTCTGCGGCGGCTGGAGCGAGTTCTTTTTCCTGCGCGGCGATCTTGGCGGCTTTTTCGCCGTAAGCTTTGATGGCGGCGTTGCGGGCGGCTTTGTCCTGATCGGCCTTGGTGCGGGCGGCTTTGAGCGCGGCGAGGGCTTTTTCCTCGTTGGTGATCTCGCCGGGGTAGGCCTTGCTGCGACGGTCGTATTCGGCGACTTCGGCACGGACTTTGGCGAGTGCTTCATCGCGGGCTTTGGCATCGGCCTCGGCTTTTTTGATCGCTTCCTGAAGCGAAGGCAGCTTGGCGGTGAGTTCGGCGGTGCGCTGCTCGGTTTGCACGATGCGCTGGGCGATCTGCGAGGGATTGCTGACGTAGCGGGCGGTTTCGATGAGAGCGGTGGCACCGAAGTTCCACTGGATGATCTCGCCGCGCCAGTTGGCGGAAATGGCGGACTTGGAATCAAAGCCTGCGACGACTTTGGTCACGAGATCGCCCTGGCTGGGGGCTTCGCCAAGTTTGGTGCCGTTGATGTCCCAGGTGCGGACGAGGCCGTCGTTGCCGGAGGAGACGATCTTGCCATCGGGCGTGAAGGAGACGGACTGCACGCCGCCGCCGTGAGCGGCCCAGTTTTTGACCTGCTTGCCCTCGTTCATCTCCCAGGTGGTGATGGTGCCGTCCATGGAGCAGGAGGCGAGGATGTTCGAGTCGGCGCGCCAGGAGAGATCAACGCATGAGCCTTTGTGCTGGCCGAGGATGTAGAATTCGCCGCCGCTGTCGGCCTCCCAGACCATGACGTTGCCGTTGCGGTCGCTGGTGGCGAGCAGGACGCCGTCGGGGCTGAAGGCGGTGCCCATGACCCACTCGGTGTGCTTGCTGATGACGTATTCTTCCTCGCCGGTGGCGGTGCTGTAGCACTTCACCTTCTTCGACGGGCTGCCGATGACGATGCGCTTGTGATCGGGGCTGATGTCGGCGGACATGACCTGGTCGAATTCCTTGCCGACTTCGGTGATGCGTTTGCCTGTCTTGACATCCCAGACAATGGCGTGGCCGATTTTACCGGCACGACCGCCACCCATGATGAGGAGCGATCCATTCCGGCTGAAGCGCAGGCTGCGGGCGTAACCTTCGGTGTAAGGGAAGATGCCGACGAGCTGACGTGTGTCGGTGTCGTAAAGCAGGATCTGCTTCGGTGCGGCGAGCGCGAAGAGCGAGGTCCACGGGCTGAAGGCCATCGCGGTGATGGCGGTGGTGCGCGGCGTGACGACGACGGGCTCCAGCAGAACGTGTTCCGGCTTGGCGATGGGGCCTTCCGGTTTGCCACCGGTGACGGCGACGGCCATGTCGATCTTCGGTTTGGCGGATTTTTTGGCGATGGACGATTTGGTGTCGAGCACCCCGCCTTTGACCCAGGCGGCGAGGAGATCGAGATCCTTCGTGCTCAAAGGGGCGCCTTCGGGCGGCATGAAGGGCTCTTCTTTTTTCGCGCAGGTGCTCCAGATGCGGCTGCCATCGACATTGCCAGCATCCACGATGGTACCGCCGCCGCCGCCCGTCATGAGGGCACCGAAGCTGGTGAGATCGAGATCGCCCTTCTTCTTGTCCGGGTTGTGACAGGAGAAGCATTTGTTCTCCAGCAGGGGGCGGATGTGGTCTTGATAGGTGATTTTTTCGCCAGCGTCCTGGGCGTGAAGGGACACTGCGGCGAAGGCCGCGCAAGTCAGCGAGAGGGTGGTTTTGGACATCATAGGGGGATGATGCCCTGAACTACGGGACTGAAGGGCGCGGACTTTCGAGAGAGAAGAGGCGGTCAAGAAATGGGTCAAGGAAGCCAAGAGGTGGTCAAGACGGGCAATCTTGACTCCTTGACGGCGCAGCCAGCTTGACCGCAAAGCAAAACTACTTGCCCAGCTTGTAGATGACTCCGTTCCAGTCGAGCACGAGCATCTCTCCAGCGGCGTTGGCGCAGAAGGCGGTGGGTTTGACCAGGACGGTGGGCTTCTTCTTGGGATCGTTGGCCGGGGTTTGCGGGCTGGTGTAGAGGAGTTCGTTGCTCTGCACTTTGCCTGCGTCGTCGGTTTTGAGCGCCCAGATTTTGCCGAGGACAAAGTCGCCGTAAACATAAGCGCCCTGGAGTTCAGGAAGCGATTTGCCCGCGTGAACGATGCCGCCGGTGATGCTGAGACCTTCGGCGTGGTTGTAGGAATGGATGGGTTCGATGAATTTGGCGTCGGCGGGCGGCGTGTCGGTGTTCAGAGCGAAGGGGACGGGGCCTTCGCGGAACTGCCAGCCGTAGTTGCCGCCGTTGGTGATCCAGTTGATCTCCTCCCAGATGTCCTGGCCGACATCGGCGCACCAAAGATGGCCTTTGGCGTCAAAACTCAGGCCCCAGGGGTTGCGGATGCCGTTGGCGTAGATTTGCGGCAGCGCATTGACGCCGCTGGCATACGGATTGTCGGCGGGGATGCCGTAGGCGTTGCTGTACTCGCGGCTGTTCACGTCGATGCGGAGGATTTTGCCGTAGAGCGTGGCATTGAGCTGGGACATCTTGAGTTCGCCATTGCGCTTCGAATTGTCGCCGACGCCGATGTAGAGGAAGCCCTCGGGGCCGAAGAGGATGTTGCCGCCATGGTGGTTCCAGTTGATGAGCGGGACTTCGAGCAGCACGCGCTCGGATTTTTCGTCGGCTTTGTCGCCGTCAGCCTTCATCTCGGTGACGATGAGACGTTTCGGCTTCTGCAGCGTGTAGCAGAGGTAAAAGAGGCCGTTGTCCTTGAACTTGGGATGGAAGGCGAGGCCGTTGAGGCCTTCTTCAAAGAGGCCGTCCTTCGCCTCCATGTCACGGGGGGTGAGATCTAGAAAGGTTTTGGCTTCGGCGGCCTGTTCGTCCTTCGGCAGGATCAAGATCTTGCCGCGCTGAAGGGCCAGGAACTCGCGTCCGCTGCCGTCCTCCGGGATCACGACGGCGATGGGGCGCTCGGTGGCGATTTTTTCGTAAACGCGGGTGAGTTTGTGTGTGTCAGCGGCGAGGGCTGTGGACGCGACGAGGGCGAGGCAGAGGAGGGAGCGCATAAGTTCGAGATAGTCAGTCTATGCGGCAGCAGTCTTGCAGGGCAATGAAGATTTTTGGCGTGGGAACGGTGGAAGCCTGGTTTTGATCAACGCCAGGAAGGCCATCAGGCGGACGATTGTCCCACGTCATGCCAACCCTCACGGCGTCATCTCTGCCTTCAGCATGAGAAATTTCTTTCCCGCGCTTTGTGGCACGCGGACGCGGCGCTGGGTGATGCTGCCGACCTGCGAGACGAATTCGCTGGTGGCGTCGATCCAGTTGGTGAGGTCGCTGGAGATGCGCGGGGTGATGACAAGATCGGTTTTGGCGTCATCCGTGGTGTAGTCGAAGAAGATCTCGCTGCCGCCTGGCTGTGGTGACACGGGCTGTGTGAGGTCGTGGATGAGTGGTGAGCCGCCGAAGGCGTATTCGTGCAGATTGCTGCGGCCGTCGCCGTCGGAATCGATGTCGGGGCCGGTGATGAAGCCGTTGCCGAGTTGATTGGCTGGGAAGAGGCCATTGAGCCATTGCGCGTAGGGCGGGCCGCTGGCGAAGGTGGTTGTATAAGTGATCGAATCGAGCCAGCAGGCGTCCAGGCCAGCCGCCACGGCTTCGTTTTTGATATAGCGCCAGCGCAGCAGGTGCTGGCCGGCGGGCACGCTGAAGGTTTGTTGCGTCCAGGGGAGGTTGTCGCCGCTGCTGTTGCCACTGATCTGAGTTTGCACGGTTTCGTCGATCTCGAAGCGGAAGTAGTCGGCATTGAGCTCGGATGAAACCGTCCACCAAAAGGACACGGTGCCAGGGCCGGTCACCGGCGTCTCGATGACGCTGCTGCGGCCATGATCGAGGAAGATGGGGCTGATGAGGGCATCCACGCCGTCGATGGTGCGGCGGTTCTGCAGCACCCACGAATCTGCGCTGGGCATCTGCCAGGTGAGGTTGGGATTGTCGAGCGTGTTGCCGAGGAGCTGCTGCACGCCCTGCACTTCCACTTGATCCACATAAAGGCGGTCCTGGCCGGTGCTGGCGCTGTCATCCTTCGTGTAGTTCCAGCGGGCGGTGTGGATGCCGGGCGGCACATAGAAGCCGAGCAGCCGCCAGGCGTGGAAGCCATCGCTGTACCAGAGTTCCTGGCCGTCGATGGAGAAGCGGAAGAAGTCGTAGCCAGCCTCGGAGTCGAGCTGAAACCAGAAGTGGACGTAGGCGGGGCCGGTGATGGTGGTTTCGAGCCAGCTTTGCTGGTTGTGGGTGATGTCACCACTCTCAGCGGCATCGCTGCCATCATGCGTGCTGGTGGCGGGGACGACCCACGGCACATCGCCACCGGTGGTGAAGATCAATTGCGGTGCGTCCAGCGCCTGGGCCAGCAGAGAGGCGGTGGAGCTGACATCGAGCACCAGTGTCTGCGTGTCCGTGCCGTCGGCGTTGGTGGCGGAGAGGGTGATGTTGAAGGTGCCAATCGCCGTTGGAATGCCGCTGATGGCTCCACTCGTCGTGTTCACAGCAATGCCAGCGGGCATGCCGCTGGCGGCATAACTGGCGGGCGAGTGGGTGGCGCTGATTTGATAATTGAAAGGCACATTGAGCACGGCCTGGGCGGCGAGCGTGCTGGTGATGACCGGCGGCGTTGGCAGACGCGCGTCGATGTTCATCACGAGTGTTGCATTGCCG
Organism: Prosthecobacter sp.; assembly: GCF_034366625.1. Classification (NCBI taxonomy): domain Bacteria; kingdom Pseudomonadati; phylum Verrucomicrobiota; class Verrucomicrobiia; order Verrucomicrobiales; family Verrucomicrobiaceae; genus Prosthecobacter; species Prosthecobacter sp. Next base: position 253,428 of record NZ_JAXMIH010000024.1, on the reverse strand, counting down.
GTGCCGAGGATGTTGGTGGCGCCGAGGGTGACGTTGAAGGTGCCCTGCTGCGTCGGTGTGCCCTGGATGAGGCCGCTGGCGCTCAGGCTCAGTCCATTGGGCAGTCCCGTGGCGGAAAAGGTCTGCGGATTGTTCGTGGCGGTGATCTGATAGCTGAAGGGCGACTCCACATTGCCGCTCGCGCTCAACACGCGGCTGATCACCGGCGGCGTGGTCGGCGGTTCGGTGTTCGCGCCGTGGAGCGTGAGCGTGGCGCTCGTCAGCGTGCCGAGATTGCCCCCGGCGAGGTCGCTGACTTTCACACTCCAGTTGCCAGCGGCACTTTCGCCCCAATGCCGCACGGAGGAGAAGGTCCAGTCCATGTCGAGATTGGCATCACCGGTGTGGGTGACGAACAACTTGCTCACGGTGCCGCCGGGTGAGGTGAGCGTGACGTTCATGTCACCGCGTTTGCCGTGCGTGGCGGCGATGTGGAGCGTGGCGTGCTCCACCCGCATGAAGACCGTGCCCGGCACGGTGAAGGTGCGCGTGACACCGGTGGCGCTGCCGTCGGGAATGGCATCGGCGAGACCCGTCTGGGCGATTTGATGCGTTGTTTGCGGGCCGAGGTTGGTCCAGCCGACGGCCATCGCCACGGCGGCCTGCGCGTTGATCAAACCGGCGCCGTAGTCGTGATTGAAGTGATAACCGGCGCTGTTGTTGATCCAGTCGGCATGCGTGGGATTCACCTTGGTGGAGCTGCGCAGCAGGATTTCCTTCACATCCCGCCAGCCGAGATTGGGATTGCTCTCCAGCAGCAGGGCCACGACACCCGCCGCCAGCGGCGTGGCGGACGAGGTGCCGCCGAAACTGTGCGTGTAGCCGCCGTTTGTCGTGGTGGTGGTGATGCCGCGATGGCTGCCGGTGCTGTCGTTGGAAGGCGCGCAGATGAGCACATTGGCCCCTGGTTCGGAATACGCGCTGCGCGTGCCTGTGTCGTTCATCGCCGCCACGGCGATGGTGTAGATGGAGTTGGCATAGCCGTCGTAGTTGGAGTTGTCCGTCACATCGCCGCCGTTGCCCGCCGCCCAGAGCCAGATGGAGCCTTTCCCGCCGCGGCCTGTGCTTGCGCCGCTGGCCAGCGCCTGCTTCACCAGCGGTCCGGCATCGCGCAGATCGCTGCCATCGTCATTGGGGCCCCAGGAGTTGCTGTAGAGATGAATGAGGTCGTTTCTCCAGGAGAGCGCCGCTGCTTCATCCGCATCGCTGATCGCGGCGGCAATGAGGCGCAGGCCGACAAGCGTGGCGTTTGGCGCGGAGCCGGAGGTGCCCGCGCCGTTGTTGCCGCGTGCGCCCGCCACGCCTGCGCAGGCGGTGCCGTGCGTGTCGGAGCTGGGATTGCCGGTGGGATCATCCGGCGTGCCGTCATTCCAGTCGTGATCGTTCACCGTGTCCGCATTTGGCGAGAGGTCCGGATGCGCGACCTCCAGGCCATCATCCACGATGCCGATGCGGATGCCGCTGCCGGTGAAGCTGTCCCACGTCGATGTCACGTTCACATCGATGCCCGCTGTGCCCGGCGACTGGCCGGTGTTGCGCAGATGCCATTGGTAACCAGGATTGGCGGCGTTGTAGGAGAAGAAGGTGTCGTTGGGAATGAGCCGCCGCTGCTGCTGCCGGGCCAACTGCGGTTCCACCGAAAGCACACCCGGCAGCGCGCGCAGCGTGTCCAGCGCCGCCAGTGCATCGCCGGGGCCTTGCACCGTCAACAGGACATATCCAGGCGCATAACCGGGCTTCTCCGTGCCCACCGCGTTGATCTTCAGCGCCGCCGCATTGAGATCAAAGCCTGCCGCCACTTTCATGAGCACCTTCCGTGTCACAATCCGGCGGGAACTCTCGTCGCGCGGCTTTCCCTCTTCATAGAGCACGATGTCCTGCTTCACGCCCGTCGCCGCCTCCGTCTGCTTCGCCTGCCTGCGCACTTCGCCGAAATTTTTGGCCGCTCTGGCCATCTTCGAGGCCCGCTCCTTGCCGCCCGATGGTTTTTCCGCCAGTTCATCCAGCGCCAGCTCAAAGCGCCGCTTTTTGCCACCGTCTTCAATCTCGAAAGCCGTGCGCGCGTCAATGGCGGCCGGTTGCTGCCCCGCCGCCAGCGTGCAGAGCGACATGGCGAGCAGGAGAGGGAGTCGTTTCATGATGCAGGCGGCTTGAGACAAGTAGCGGTCGGATTGGATCAATCAAAACACAATTCCGCCATGCCCGTGCCCGTTGACCACTGCGGCAAACCATCTACCATGCCCTCCCCATGAGCAACGCCACCGCCATCACCCCCACACGCGACAAAGACTTCCCCGAATGGTACCAGCAGGTCGTGCGTGCTGCCGACATGGCGGAGAATTCCGAGGTGCGCGGCTGCATGGTGATCAAACCGTGGGGCTACGGCCTGTGGGAGAACATCCAGCGACAGCTCGATGTGAAGTTCAAGGCCACCGGGCATGTGAACGCCTACTTCCCGCTGCTCATCCCGCTTAGCTATCTCGAAAAAGAGGCGCAGCATGCCGAGGGTTTCGCCACCGAGTGCGCCGTGGTCACGCATCATCGCCTCGAAGCGCAGAAGCAGCCGGATGGTACGACGAAGCTGATCCCCACCGGCGAACTGGCCGAGCCGTTCGTGATTCGCCCGACTTCGGAGACGATCATCGGCGCCGCTTTCGCCCGCTGGGTGGAAAGCTATCGCGATCTGCCGCTGCTGATCAACCAGTGGTGCAACGTCATGCGTTGGGAGATGCGTCCGCGTCTGTTCCTGCGCACTGCCGAATTCCTCTGGCAGGAAGGGCACACCGCGCATGAAACGGCCGAGGAGGCCATCGCCGAGACGGAGCAGATGCACAGGGTGTATGCCGACTTCCTCACGAACCATCTCGCCATCCCGGTGATTCCTGGCGAGAAGACCGAGCGGGAGCGTTTCCCCGGAGCTGTGCGCACCTTGACCGTCGAGGCGATGGTGCAGGACCGCAAAGCGATCCAGGCCGGCACGTCGCATTACCTTGGTCAAAACTTCGCCAAGGCCGCGAACATCCAGTTCCTGGGCCGCGACAACACCCGTCAGCTTGTACACACCACGAGCTGGGGCGTCAGCACACGCCTCATCGGCACGGTGATCATGGCGCACGGCGATGACGACGGCGTCATCATCCCGCCCCGCGTCGCGCCGAACCAGATCGTCATCCTGCCCGTCACGCCGAAGCCTGAGACGCGTCAGGAGATCATTGATGCCTGTGAGGCGCTCGCGCAGACGCTGCGTGCGCAAACTTTTGCCGGCGAGCCAATCCGTGTGCATGTGGACAAGCGCGACCTGCCCGGCGGCCAGAAGAACTGGGAGTGGATCAAGAAAGGCGTGCCGCTGCGCGTCGAAATGGGACCGCGCGACATCACCAGCCGCAGCGTGGCCGTGGTGCGCCGCGACAAGACGCCGAAGGACAAGGAATTCATTCCGAAGGAGGACTTCATCCAGACCGTGGCCGAGCGGCTGCACGAGATTCAGGATGCGCTGCTCGCGCGCGCCGTCGCGCTGCGCGATACGAACATGAAGAAGCTCGAAACACTCGAAGAGTTCAAAGCTTTCTTCGCCGAGAACTCCGAAGGCGGCTTCGCCCTCATGCACTGGGCTGGCAGCAGCGAGGATGAGGACACGCTCAGCAAGGATCTGAAAGTTACCATCCGCTGTATCCCGCACGGGGATCAATACGCCGAGGAAGGCAAGTGCTTCCTCACCGGCAAGGCGAGCATGCGTCGCGTGGTGTTTGCGCGGAGTTATTGAGCCATTTCATCCTCAACGGATGAAGTAGCTCAGGTTCTCCAGTTCCACCGCCAGATCGACGCTGTTCACCACGACGTGCTCCGGCACGTCGAGCACTGTGGGGGAGAAGTTCAGGATGGCCTGGATGCCGTGATCGACCATTTCGTTGACCACGGATTGTGCGTTGTGCGCCGGAACGGTCAGGATGGCCATTTTGACGTGGTGACGGTGGATGAAGCTCTCCATCTCGGCCATTGCCAGCACCGGCACGGTCACCTGTGGCAGTTTGCGCGGAGAAAGGTCGAACGCGGCGGTGATTTCGAAGCCCTCCTTGCGAAACCCCCCGTAGCGCAGCAGCGCCGAACCCAGATTTCCGACGCCGACGAGGATCACCGGCTGAAGTTTGTTCTGACCCAGCACCTCACCGATGGTGCTGCTCAAGGCATCGACGTTATAACCCAGGCCACGGGTGCCGAGCTGCCCGAAATAGGCCAGATCCTTGCGCAACTGGGTGGATTTCACCCCGGCGGCCTTTGCCAAGGCGGCGGAGGACACGGTGTCCACCCGGTTCTCACGCAGCCGTTGTAGGCAGCGCTGATAGATGGAAAGCCGGTAGATCGACTTGCGGGGGATGTCTATTTTGGCGGGCATTGGTTCAGGGCATGTGAAATTTCACCCGGATGCCACGGAAGTCAAACCTGCCAGATTGCCATCCTTCTCACCTTTGTGGCCCAGTTTGCGGCTCAGGCACCTTCCGCACCGGGGCCGCATCCGGGATGCGCTGTTCGGTCGGAATATGCAGATTCTGCTCCAGCAGCTTCAAAAACTCGACCAACCCCGGCGTGGCCTTGTTCGCATCGTAGTGGCGTTTCAAAATGGCATAACCCTTTCGCCATGAGTCAGGATCGTTCGACTGCGCATAGGCGAATCCGGCGAAGCGCTCGGTGAAGTTCAACCCGCCGTGCTGGAATGAGTTCCAATACGCGTCACCCGCCTGCTTGAAGTCCTTGCTGCGATGCCAGTGCGTGTCTCCGAGTTTCTGCCACAAGCGCGGATGGTCCGGCAGAAATTTCAAACCCTCCTCCAGGATGGCGACGCCGCGCATCACATGATCGTGAAAAAGCTGCCCACGTAGAGCTGGTTTCAGCTCCTGATTGTAAAGGTAGTAGGAGGCCGCGTTGTAAGCCATGTGCCACGATGCCTCCTCCCAGTAGCGTACGTTTCGCGGCTGCAACCGGGTCACCAGCTTGTAGAGGCTGTCCACCTTCGCCCAATTGACGTGGGTGAACTCCAGATGGGCGCGCAGTTGAAACATGCTGGCCGCAAGCCCGCGCAGTCCGCCCAACGATGCCGCGATGCCTGCCTGCCCCAGGTTTTCTCCCACACCGAGACGGATCGGCTCATCGAGCATCTTCTGCTTCCGCAAATCCTGCGTCACATGCTCCTCCAGCGGCAGCTTAGCCACGCCGAAGACCAGCAGCACCGCGATGGCCTGGAGTTCGCGTTTCATAGCTCCTTCTCCACGAACAAGAGATGCGTGACGAACAGATAAACCGTCACATACAGCGCCGCGATGCCCGTCATGTCGTAAACCGCCGCCCATGGCACGATCTCGCCGTTCACCACGCTGTCCACGATGTCAAACTGGGCCAGGTCCGGGCAGATCGCCGCCAGCAGCAGCGCCGCCGCACGGCCTGCCCAGCCGGACAGATGCGGCTGGAAAAAGAACTCACGGATCAAGGCATGTCCGTGCCCGATGATCGTGATGCAAAACGTCATGATGATGGTGAACAGCGTGGAGCTGGCGATGCAGGACAGAAGCAGCGCAACCATTGTCACGACAGAAGCCTTCAAAAAGATCGCCCACACGGCCCAATGCAGATTCCACGTCAGCCCCTGTCGGGCCACGATCTCTCGCACCTGCTCCACCACCTCTGGCGAGTCCATTTTTTCCAAACGCATGCGGGCCACGGCATCTTCAAATACCATCGACTGCCGCAGCCATAGGATCAGGCTCAGCACCACGTCCATCACGATCAAGCCGCCGCCGATCATCATCAGCACGCCCAGCAGCTTGCCGAGCAGGTAATCGAATCGCGGCACGGGTTTTGACAGAATCGTGTAGAGCGTACGGTCTTCCAGATCCTTCGGCAGCAGCAGAGCTGTTGCGACGACACCGAACACAATGCTGAAAATCTGCAAGGCTCCCAGCGTCACGCTTTTCAATAAGTTGAGTTGCTGCTCTGGGTTGATCACCGAGAACGCAAACCCCAGGCCGATCGCCATCAAACAGAACAATAACAGGAACACTAGGATCTTCATTCGTACGAGCTGCGTCACCGTCGCCATCGCCAACGTCCAGACACGCCGTGGCGAGAACCGCACCTTGGGCGTCATTGCGGCGACAGAAATGTTTGCGGCGTCGCTCATGATTTTTTCGCTTCGTTCGTGGCTTCGAGGAACAGGCGTTCCAGCGTCGTGCGTGGATGGCCGCTGCGCAGGATCTTCGTGCCACCGCTTTCGGCTTTTACCAACGCATCAATCTTCGCCAGCAGCTCCGGCGAGGCATTCTCCAGCACCATCTCGGTTTGATTCTCCACTGCGATCAAATCCTCCAGCCTTCCCTCCCGCACCATGCGGCCATGCGCCATGATGCCCACGCGGTCGCACACCTCCTGCATCTGCTCCAGCAGGTGAGAGGTGACGAGCACCGTGATACCACGGGAGCGGAACTCGATGATCAGATCACGAATTTTCCGCGAACCCGCCGGATCAACACCCGCCGTCGGTTCATCCAGCACCAGCAGGCGCGGTTCGTGAATCAACGCCTGTGCCAGACCGAGACGTTGCAGCATGCCTTTGGAATAACCGCCGACACGGCGCGATGCCGCATCTTCAAGGCCGGTCAGCTCCAGCATTTCCGTCGCACGTTCCTTCAGTTTCGTGCCGCGCATTCCGCACAGGCTGCCGTAGAAGTGGAGCGTCTCGCGTCCGGTCAGATGCTTGTAGAAATACGGGTTCTCCGGCAGGAAGCCGACGCTGTGGCGGCTGGCCACTTCGCTGCTCGGCACACCGAAAATGCTCGTGTCACCCTCGGTCGGCTTCAGCAGGCCCAGGATGACCTTCATCGTTGTCGATTTGCCTGATCCATTCGGCCCGATGATGCCATACACCTCGCCCGCCTTCACGGTTAGAGACAGATCATGCACCGCACGAAACGCCCCCTTCACCAAGGTGCCTTTGAAGACCTTGGTCAGATGGTTGACGGAAACGGCGGGCGTGTCGGACATGGCGGTTGGGTCGATCAGAACGCGAATGAGCACGAATACCCGCGAATCGTCGCGAATACAGACGATCTGCATGCTGGCAGCGAGCCATTCGTGTGAATTCGCGGCCATTTGCGGCCATTCGCGTTTTGATTCTGATTCATGGTTGGGCGGCGCTAATCAACGCACGATGCTGAATCCGCGCAAGTTTGGCTCTGCGGGCACCACTTTTACTTCGCTCCCCTTGATATGCGATCCCAGGCTGCTCCGCTCGATGTCTTCGAGGAACGCATCCAGCTCATCGATATCCAAGGCCTGCGCAAACAGCTCCACGCGGCCGTCCGGCAGATTTTTGACCCAGCCGGTCACATCGAAGCCGGAGGCGATCCGTTTGGTGCTGTAGCGAAAACCCACGCCTTGGACGTGGCCGGTGTAGAAAACATGTTTGGCAGTCATCACTTCATCAAAAGCTTCAAGGCGGCGCGTGCTTCTTCACTGGCCGCATCAATCAAAACCACGCCCGCCTCGCCGCGATTGCGCATCAGCGTCACAAACCGGCCCTGCGCGGTAAATTCGGCCTCGCCCTTCGTGTCATAGCGTTGTTTGAGCGAGTTCAGCATTGCCTTGTGAAAAGCATCGGCGGACGCTTTGTCCATGAACAGCGTCTGCCACGCCGCGTGATCGCGTTTCGCGCCGCCATCCGCCGCCCAGGCGAGAAATCGATCCGCCACGAGGCCACGCGTGCCCAGACCTGCGTCCTCATCGTTGTTGTAGGTGCGCAGCGCCGTCGCGCAGACGAATTTGCCGAGGCGGTCGTCGAGAAACGGCAGCGCGCCGCCGAGCTTCACGTCATCCAGCTTGATCTCCACCGGCGCAGGCCGTTCGGGATTCAAATACACCTCTGGTTCGATCACTTCCGCCGTGTTGATCGGCGGACGGCTGTAGGCGGAGTTGAGCTGCGGAAAACTTCCCGCGCTATGCAGCGTCTGTGCGAAATCAAAGCCACGGCTGAAAGGAAACAACGCCATTTCCCGCAGGAAGGCCGGCATCGGCACCTGGTTCAGCGGATGATCAGGATCTTCAGCGGGCAGATCGTCCTTCGGCGCTGAAGCTGGATTTTGCAGCGAATGCAGGAAGCGCGTCAGCCCCGCATCGCCCGAGATCAATGCCTCACGCGCCAGCCGCATGTCCGTCGTCAGCGGTCCGTGCTGCGGCTGAAACAAGGTGCTGCCGTATTCACGCAGCAATTGTCCGAAGGCGATGCCCGTCGGCTCGTTCGAGGTCACCGCAGGGCCGGATGCCGTTTCAGGATCGACGGTGAGCATCGTTTCCGTTTCCGCGTCATACCAGCCGCCGAGCTGACGTGCCAGCAGCGCCGCACGCAGCGGCAGCGGATCAATTGCTTCGGGAATCCAGCCCAGCGCCGCGAGGCCGCGAGCGAATTTCTTCGCCTCGTCATTCGGCTGCTGCCGTTTCAACCACGCGAGAATCGCTGATTCCACCTCCTGCTGGCTCACTGTCGTCGTCACCATCGGCAGCGCATGCAGCTTACGCATCTTCATCATCTCCAAACCCATGCCCACGAAGTCAGGAGCCACGCCATCGTCCTTCAAATTCATTTTCGGCGCGTCCTTCATGCCCAGCGTGCCGAGCTTTTGCAGCATCTGCGCGTTCTCATCCTTGAGCGCGTCGTTCTGGCCTTGCAGATACTCGATCTGTCCCTGCAACAGCACGATCTGCTTCTGCAAATCGTCCACAGTGCCGTTCGTCACGTTGATCGGCGCCGCTTCCGGCTTGGCGGCCACCACCACCGGCTTCTCCGGCTTCGTTCCCGCCAGAAAAAACGCCGCCGCGCCTCCAAGCGCGAGGAGAATGAGCAGCAGGGCGGTGGGGTTGAGCTTCATGCCGGTTCCATAGAGCAGCCCGCCGATCATCTCCAGTTTTCTCGTTGGACGGACGCAAATTCACGCCACCATGCCGCATGTTCCGCTGGCGTTTCGGCAACCACGACCTCGATCTCACGCATCGCGGCCTCATCATGGGCATCGTCAACGTCACGCCCGACAGCTTTTCCGACGGCGGCCGCTTCAACGACCACGGTCGCGCCGTCGAGCACGCGCTCGCCTTGATCGCCGAAGGAGCCGACATCCTCGACATCGGCGGCGAATCCACCCGCCCCGGTGCCGAACCCGTCGAGGAAGCCGAGGAACTGCGCCGCGTATTGCCGGTGATCCGCGCCGTGCGTTCCCAAACCAAGGCGCTCATCTCCATCGACACCATGAAGGCCGCCGTCGCCCGCGCTGCGCTCGATGCCGGGGCCGACATCATCAACGACGTCACCGGCTTGCGCGCCGATGCCGCCATGCCGCGTCTTGCAGCTCAAACCAGCGCCGGCCTCGTCGTCATGCACATGACCGGCACCCCGCAGACCATGCAGGCGAACCCGCACTACGACGATGTCGTCGCCGAGGTGCGCGGTTACTTTGAGAACCGCCTGCGCCTGCTCGAAAATGAAGGCATCGCCCCCGAACGCGTCGTGCTCGACCCAGGCTTCGGCTTTGGCAAGACCCTGGAGCACAACCTCACCCTCATGCGCGAGCTGCCAAAGCTCGCCGCGCTGCGCCCACTGCTCATCGGCGTCTCACGCAAATCCATGATCGCCAAAGTCCTTCATTCCGACGCCATGGACGATCGCTTCTGGCCTACCATCGCTCTTAGCGCCTACGCCCGCGAACACGGCGCCCGCATCGTCCGCGTCCACGATGTGAGGCCCAATCGCGAAGCGCTGCGGATGATGGAGGCGATTTTGACAAGCGTGTGAAATAGGTGCATTGGCAGAACAGTCGTTTATGGCCCATTTATTTTTTTACACAGGGGACGGGACTACAATCGTCCATGACCTGAAACATGACGCGACTACAATTGGTCGTCATCCCCAAAGCATTGTGATGCTCACTCACAATTCTGTATCGGGACATCATGCCGTCATTCGTAAACATGGTTCTAAATTCGACATTCAGGATCTCAGTTCCAGTAATGGCACGCGGGTGAACGGTGCCCAAATTGAGGAAGCCAGCCTCAATGATGGGGATCGAGTAGGCTTTGGGGATGTGCAGGCAGTTTTTTATTCCAGTAACCCAGCCCCCGTTGTCAAAACACAGGCAATGGAGTGGCCCCCAATAGTTCCTTTGAAGAAAAATGACATTGCGCCCGTGCAGCCGCAACCCGTAACCGTAGAAAACAAAGACAGCGGTTGTTATTCGCTGATTGGAAAGACCGTGGTGGGCTTGCTTCTGCTTGTTGGACTAGTTGGAACCATGATGGGGACACGTTCAAAGAACGACGTAGCCAATCCATCAGGCGAACCGGTGCAAGCACAGGCGACTCATTCTGCATTCCAGGAACTTTTACAGATGATTGACAACCTTAGGAAGACACAATTTCCTTCTCCAAGTGAAAGTGTTCGCTTCGCAATCTTGCGATCTTCTGAGATAGCAAGGATGCCAAATGTGGATGCCGAATTTGCGTCCCTTTTAAGATCTTATATACAAGCGCTCGTCGAAGCCCAAAAGGCCATGGGGGCTATGGAGGCTGAAGCCCGGGAATTGTCCGCCAAGGTTGAGGTTCTTGCATTCATTGGCCGTTTGTATGGGCTGAATCGCACTCAAGATCAGTTTGGAGGAGATTTTGGAGAGGCAATTACGCGCCTAGGATTGGCACCCGCACAACAACAAGAGCTCGAATCAATCCTAGCAAGGCACAGGCCTGCGTTTTCGCGTTGGCAATCAGAAACAGGTGTTTTTATCAAACATCTCGAAGAGCTGCGACAGAAGCTAAAAACGCGTTACCCACAGTGTGACTTTGATAGGCTTTGAGTTGCTGACTACTCCCCCCCAAAAAACGGAATCCCCAGCTTCTTCGCGAGACGTTTCGGCCTTCTCATCGCTTCTTCCATGCGCTGGGCTTCGTCGGCTCCGCGCAGGTCTTTGCAGGCGGGATGTGCTTCAGGAGCGGCGATGAGGCCGAGTTGATGGAGAACGTGCGCGGTGCTGTGCTTGTAGGGCGAGGCGCTCATGCGGTCGTCGAGGCGGAAGACGAGGTCTTCGAAGGATTGGAAGGCTTCGAAGAGCTTGTACACGCGTGTGTCGAAGCGGCCGGTGCCGGTTTTGAATTGCTTGTCGGCGACGCTGTCGAGCAGCCACATGTCGCGGGCGGCGCAGATGAGCGGGCAGGCGCTCACGCCCGCGCCGATGAGCAGCGGCAGGCCGAGCTTGATGGCGGTGGCGATGCCGTAGTCGTCGCCGCTGTGCGGTGAGAAGGGCAGGTTCAAGCCTTTGCACATGGCGGCCCAATAATGGAAGTGTGGCTCGTCGAGCGTGCTGACCTTGCCGCCGACATAGGCCGGATGCACGGCGATCTCATGGAACAGCCACGGATCAAACGGCGTGGCCCACGACACGAAGGACGGCTCCAGCGCATGCGCGATGCCGGGGCGGATGAGATGCTCGGCGATTTGGAAGTAGGCATCGCGTCGTGGCTCGTTTTCCAGCGTGTTGAGCAGCTTGCTGGTCATGATCATCATCTCGCAGTTGTCGTGCTCCTGCGCGATGTCGAGCAGCGGCCAGTAGCGCTCCGCTTTGAAGGCGCTGTCGTTCTCCGCACCGCGTGCGGTGACGCCGGCGATGAAGCGCTGCTCGGGAAACTCGGCGCGGAATCGCTTCAGTACCTCGGCGTAGAGGTCGTTGTCGAGATCGAAGATGTAACCGGTGTCCGCATTGAGCACGAAGACCATCTCGACGCCGTAATGCGCGGCGCACTGCTGCATCCAGCGCACGCTCTTGTTGAAGCCGTCCCAGTCGGGCTTCTTGTCCTTGAAGGGCAGCAGCGTGGCCACGCAGAGACGCGCCTTCGTGGTGTGATCGACGAGTTCCTCCTCGCTCGTGTAAGCCCAGACCGTCTCGTTCCAGGCGGTGGACGGTTTGAGGTCGGCGGGATTGGAAATGAGGGCGCGGGTGTCAGGCATGCGGCATGTAGAGCATGATCGGTCCGTGAGGCCAAGACGAATTCCGAATGCCTGAGATCGGAAATTCTGATTACCGAACGATTTCCAGAGTCCCTGCCGCTCCTGAAGGCCAGTTTGCGCCTTCCTTCACCCACTTCGTGAGGATGGCGTACTCATCCTTTGTCAGGCGCTCGCCCACGGCGGGCATGACGCTGACGTTTTGATGTGCGGAATGGACATTGGCAATGAGCAGGCTGTTCTCAGGATGACCGGGCACGATGTAAGCGCCCAACGCCCCGGAGCGCATCGCCTGCGTGCGGTTTTCGAGGCTCATGTGGCCCGGCAGCGCCTTGCGGTTGTGGCACATCACGCATTTCCGTTCCAGCACCGGCTTCACATGACTCACGAAATCCACCGGGCCGGCCTTCGCGGCCTTGATCTCTTCCTTGCTCAGCGCATTCTCGCCCATCGGCTTTGTTTCCGGGTCAGGCGGCGTGGCGCAGGAGGCGATGAGAAGGGCGTAGAGCAGGCTGAAGAGGTGGCGGATGTTCATAGGACAATGAGAATATGAAATACTGGCGCATGCAATGCGGCTGTCTGCTCATTTCTTGAACGCCTTCTCCGCTTTCACGCCCTTTCCCTCGTTTTGCAGCTTGTCGAACCACGCGGCCTTGTTGCCGGTATTGAGATCGTTGAATCTGCCTTTCACGTTGAAGAGATAATCGTCTTTGCTCATCGGCTTGCCAGCGGCGGGCGCGCTGGGTTGCTGCGCGGGGGCACCGTTCGTTGGCATCGGCACGGGGGTGCGCACCGCGACCTGCGGAGGCATCAAGGGCGTGGCGCTGCGATGAATGGCATAACGATTCTCACCGAGTTTCACCACCACGGTCGCATGACCGTGGATGCCGCTGGCGCTGAAGGCACCGCGTGGATCGGTGCGGCCTTTCTGCGGCTGGGCGGTGCCGCTGCTGTCGTAGGCGGCGATGTCGGCGTCGGCTACGTAGGCGTTGCGGATGGTGTCGCGCAACTGCACGCGGATGCCGCCATTCGTGGCGTCCTCATTGACCTCCAAATCGAGCGTGGTGAGCAGCACAAGCCCGCTGGTCATTTGTGAATCGCCACGGCAGATCACGAGATACGCGCCTTCGTCTTTGAGTGGCAGCTCGATGCTGCGTTTCTTCCACGCGTAGTCGAGTCCGTCGCCCAGCGGCACCTTCATCTCCGCCTGTGGTGTGATGCCAGAGAGATTCACACCGCTGACGCTGCTCAGATCCTTCTGGCGTTCGTGCAACTTCATCAAATCGACACGGTAGATGAGCAATGCCGCCTCCTTCACGTTGCGGTGGTCGAGTTCGAGCTTCACCGGCTGTCCGGGCTTCACCCGTGTCGCATGTGGCAGCTTCACGCCTTTTTCCTGAAGCACGGCAATGGACTCTCGGGCATCATCGAAATCGTCCTTCACCTTTTCATACCAGCGGATCGCCTCGGCGACCTTGCCCTGCGCGTGATGAATCTGCGCGGTGATGTAGCGCGCGTTCGGCGCATCCTCGCTCATGCCAGAAGCCACCGGCGCGGCGGCGGCGAGTGCCTCAGGAAACTGATACTGCCAGAAGCGGCCCAGCGCGGTCATGTAATGGAAGTTGTTCAGGAAGGTGCTCTTGGTGAACGTCGTCGCGGCATTCCCGGCCGTTGTGACGACGCTGGCGTAGTCTTTGAGATCGAAGAACACATTCGCGAGACTGAACGCGGCATCGTCGGCGAGATCGTCCTTTGCATGCAGCGTCACCAACTGCCTCAAAAGATCGCGGCTGCGTTCCAGAAGCTGGTTCTTCGTCCACTTCGCCGCTCCAGGCCGCAGCGGCACACTGGTGGGATTCGCCGCCATTTCCTGGAAGCGTTGCGCGAGGCTGAAGGAGGCGAGCAAGCCGTCCGCGCCATCGGGATACTCCATCCACAGGCTTGTTTGATGCTCGGCGCTGCCGGGGAAGTCACCGGCAGTTTCGAGCGCGGCGCTCACGCCCGCGTCGCTGACGAAGCTGCTGTCCATCGTGGCGCGATACACGAGCCAGGCACGCTCAAACTCGCCGATCTGGCGATACGCGGCGGCCACCTTCAAAATTTTGTCGAAGGGAATGACGATGTCGGGATGGCGTTCGCTCAGCGCCTCGAACAGCTCCACCACCTGTCGTGCGTCTGTTTTCTCGCGTGTGGTGTGAATCCACAGCAGCATGCGCGCGATGTCACGCTCATGGGATTTCATCGCCTCGGCGTCGTTGCGCAGGATTTCGAGATGTGTGCGGGCTTCTTCGAGCGCGTTCTCATTGAAGAGCAGTTCCGCCAGCTCCAGACGCTCGAAACCGTTCATCACATACGGATCGGTGGAAGGCTTGCCCGGCGCGAGAATTGTCAGTTTGCCCTCCGGCCCGGCATTGAAGCGCTCTGGACGGCAGGCGTCGCGCACGCGCGTGTGCGGGATGCGATAGGTGCCCGGATGCAGCGCGATTAACTCGTAACTGATCTCAGTGCTCTCAACAAACATGCCGGGGATGAACCACAGCCGCAGCATGCCCGGAAGCTGTTCCACGCGAGCCTCGTTCGCAGAAAGAGAACCCGGCACGAACATGCAGCCGCCGGGCAACGGTTCATCGATGATGACGTAGCCGTTTTGCGGCTGCTTCGGTGTCTTCAACTCCAGCCGCACGCGCAACCGCTGCCCCTGCGCCGCCACATTCACCGGCGAGCTGCTTTCCGCCTGCAATGGCAGATCGTGATGCCGCAAGCCTTCATGCAGCCACTGCCGTTTCGCGATCGTCGGTAACGAATCGACGGTGGCTGCTTTTAGATCGACGGGCTTCTCGTTGATGAAGGTCGTGATAACGATGGGCGTGCCTTTGTTGTCCTTCCAGCTCAGTCCGAGATGAATCTTGCCGTCCGCACCCGGTTTGGGTGTCGGGATTTGAATCTTCTCACCCGAGCCGACATTCCTCGTGTTGCCATTCAGCGTCAGTTTCATTTCCTCGGCTTCCGGCGTTTGATGCATGCCGGTGCTGATGAAATGCTCCGCCAACGCCGCCGTCCACAGGCCTTGCAAGGCCGACTGCGCGCCGAGATCGACGCCAAGCCGCTGCAACAGCACATCTGCTGCCTTTTTTGCCAACGTGGAGCCGGGTTCGGTCTTCGCCGCCGCGTACAGTACGATGGCGGTGGTGTCATCGTCACTGCTGAGGCGTGAGGTGGTCTTGCTTCCTACCCATACAGGCTTCGCTTCGAGCGCCTTGAGCAATTCCTTCGCCTCATCGACGCGATTCATGCGTTGGAACGCCGCCGCCAGCCACGCAAGCGCCGGATCGTTCAGTTTCGCACGGTCGCGATACATGCGGTTCGCTACCGAAAAGTCCGCCTCATTCACACAGGCCAGCGCATGCAGAATCACCGCCGCCTTGTCCGGTTCATCCGGTGGAATGATCGCCAGCGCTTTCTTCAAGTAGGCGCTGGTACCTTTGACGGCGGTTTCCTCCACCTCAAGGCCGAGCGCCTTCGCCTCCACCAGCGCCCACAACGCGAGGCTGCTCACGACGCTGTCATGCTGCCACTTCACGTCCTGCCATGTCCAGCCACCATCGCGTTGGGTGATTTGGAGCTCGGAGATGAGGAGACGAATCTGCTCCTCATTCGATGCTTTGCCAGCACGTGCCGTGGAAACGCGGCTCAGCAGACGGCTGGCAGCCGTTTGCGACAGAGAAGACATGTTCTGCAGCAACACGAACGGCGAGCCGAACACAGACGCCTGCAGACTTTGACCCGGAGCAGCAGCGATCAAGGCCTCGCCCGGAACAGCGAGGAGATTCGCGGCGTGAGTGCGTTGAGTTTCGCCAACGGGCGGCACGATGAAGTTCGCCGAGAGCGCAACCGTGCCCTTGTCGGTCTTCGCAGAGGCGGTGGCAATGCTCAAACCATGCGACGCGGGCGCCGTGACCGGATCGAAGATAACTTCGGCAGTTCCATCCGGCTTCAAGGTCACCATGCGTTTTTGAGTGCTAGTCGATTCAAACGTGGCCTCCGCAGTTGTTTCACCTTCGGGAGCGCCGTGAAGCAGCATGCGCGGTGTGAAGCTGTCGCCGGGACTGACCGCGACCGGCGTACGAATCTCGGGAGCGAAGTCCCATTTCGTGATCATCTCCTTCTCCGCCTGGCCGACGCTCGTGGTGATCGTGCAGCCACGGCTCGACAAACGCCAGGCACCGCCGACGCCGGGTGCGGTCATGGACACTTTCACTTTGCCCGAGGCATCGGTGACGAGTGGGCAAAGCCACTGCGCATCCGAGGCGAACGGTTTGCCGCCAGTCGAACGCGCATCGTCGGCTTGGAAGGCCATCCTTCCGACAATGGGTTGATCACCGGAGCGGAAGCCATAAGTGTTGAAACGCGTCGTGCCATTGATGTCGAAAGCTGTCGGAGAAGTTGGTGTGTTCATGACCAAGCCGCCGCTGAAAACTGCGCTGCTGCCGGACACGACCAAACCATTGCTGCCACTGATGTTGAGTGTCATCACGCCGTCGCCCAAGGCCAGTGCCTGGCCTCCTTGCGGCAGTTGCGGCGGATCAAACTCTGTCAAAAAGAGGCTTTCGCGTTGGACGAGCAGTTCATCGACGCTGCGATAAAGACGCTGGCGTTCGCTGGACTGCTGATACCACACGCGGCTTTCGTTCAACTGCATGTCACGCAAACGCTCGACATGCGACGGCGTGGTGTTCGCGCTGGCGATGACGTTACCGGACTCATCGCGCGTGAGGACTTGGGAAGCGGCGCGATGCTGGAAGCCGGCGTTGCTGTTGATACGCAGGCTGGTGGCGCGGCGCAGGCTGCCGTGGAAGAAGTCGTCGATGTTTTCGGTGCCATCCGCGTATTGCGCAAAGAGCGCGGCGCTGGCGAGTGCGAGGCTCAGCTCGGCGGCGACGGGTTTGCCGTTTGCATCGGTGGTGGTGAGCGTGATCTCGGCGGCTGCGCCGGGTTTCACCGCTTGAGCGGGTGTTTGAATTTCAATCTTGAGCGGACGCTTCACCGCGAAGCCCTTGCGGGCGCTGTGCAGCTTGTCGCCGTCGAGGCAGGCGATGCTGACCTCGAAGTGCGGCCAGTGCGCGGCGGCGATGGTGACGGGAAGTTCATTGTGACCGGGCGCGAGCTTGAGAATGCGATGCTCGATCATCTCCTCGCCTGCGAGCGTGATGAGCGCGAGCGGCGCGGGGATCCGGCTGTGCGCATCAACCTTGAGCGCGGCTCCTTCGTTGACCTCGTCATCGTCGCTGAACAAGCGAAGCTTCGTCGTGTCCTCGGGGCCGGAGGCCTGCACGCTGGTGGTGATCTCAACGGTATTACCGCGTGCGTCGGCGGCCTGCGCGTGAAGCTGGTGCGGGGTGGCGGATTGCAGCACCACGGTGGAACTGCCGAGACCGGTGGCGGCATCGGTTTGCACGGTGAACTCCGCGATCCGCTCCGGAACGCTGGCGTTTGGGATGTAAACGAGTCCCGGCAGGCCGGAGAGCACCGGGTTCGCCGGTTGCGTGTCGAGACGCGAGAGCGTGACCTTCACCGATGTCGCAGCAGGTTTACCGCGATGATCGAGCGCCTTCACACGAATGAGCGCGGGTTCGTCCGTGAGCGCGGGAGCTGGCACGCGATCCCACACGAGCCGCAATCCAGCGCTCAAGATGGCGACAGTGTGCGGCACGCTGCGACTGCGTGCGGGCAGTTCGGCATTGAAGGACACAAAGCTGCCGGGCTGAAACGCCGTGGTCTCTTGGGTGAAGGCGAAGACACCTTTTGTGTCGGTTTTGCCTTCAAGCAGCCGTCCATCAGGCATGCGCAGACGCACCGGCTCGTCCACGAGCGGCGAACCCCAGGAGTAGCTCACGCGCAGCGTGCCTTCGATTCGATCACCGCGAAACACGGCCTCCGGCTTTGTCTCGATGACGGCGCTGATCTCCTCAATCTCGAATTCCTTCACCTCAAACCACGCGCTGTGCGTTTCGTCGCCCTCCACGGCCTTCGCGGTGATGCGATAGCTGCCGACCGGCGTGCTGGCGGGCAGGGGCACGCTGTGCGTGAAGGTGCCGAAGTCGCTGAGCTTCGACTTCATGCGACGCAGCACGCGACCACCGTCATCCGTGATGCTGATGTTGTATTCGCGGCCCACGGGCACGCTGTAAGCACCGTCCTGCACCTCGCGGATGATGCCGCGGAAGTGAACCGCATCGCCCGCGCGGTAGGCGGGCTTGTCCGTGTAAATGAAACCGCGTCGTGACAGCACCACGCTGTCGCGATCCGTGCTGCCGCCGGTGATTTCTTGCGTCATACCGCGCAGATTGAGCCGTTGGATCGCCACGCCGGCCTCGGTGCGCACATGCACGCAGAGATCGGCCGCCTCGCGGATCATTTCGCCGCGCAGGCGGAACACACCGTCCTTTGCCGTCTTGCCCTGACCGATGATTTCCTTGCCGTTGCTGATCAACACCTCCACATCGGCCACGGCGGTGCCTTTGACGCGGTCCTGCACAAACACGAGCGCCTCCTTCCATGCGGACTGCACGATCAGTTCAATATCACTGCGAATGACAATGGTGCTGGCCTGCCAGTCCTCGCCTTCGACGCGGATGAGGCACACGCCGGGCTTCGCATCGTCAAAAGGCACGTCGATGGCCTGCTCGATGGGTTTGAGCCGCGTGTAGTCCGCCACGGCCACTTCCCAGGTTTTGTCCGGCTGGATCAAATCAATGTCGAGTGAGCCGATGCCCGACTCGCCATCAAGACGATGGCGGCTGCGGAAGAAATCTTCGAGATTCAGCGTGTAGCGCGAGACCTTCAGCTTCTCGATGTTGCGCACGTTCACGCGCACCTGTGCGGTTTCGTTCGTGCGGAAGGTGCGCGGCGTGCGGAGCGCCAGCGAGTGCTGCGGCATCATCGCGGCGCGTTCGGCGGCCAGTTGTTTCCAGCCGCCCCAGTTCAGGCGCTGAAAAGTGTTCAGCGCGTCTTCATGCCGGTCCAGATGCTCCGCCTGGATCACGCCGGTGCGGTAGAGTGCGAGCGAGGCTTCCTCGCTCTGCGGATGCTTGATGATGAGCCGCGCCCATTCGGCGATGGCGCTTTCAAACAGCGGCTTGGCCTTGGCGGCATCTTTTTCCTTCAACGCGGCCGCGTAAGGCCACTGCCCGTTCAAGAACAGCAACTGCGCGCAGCGAGCATCGAGGGGATGCGCGGCGATGAAGGCATCGAAGCGCTTCGTGGCCTCCTCGCGGTTGTCCGCCGCCACCGCTTCGAGGCAGAGCTGAAACTCCGCCTCGATGATCCGCGCCTGCGCCTGCTGCCAGAGGCCGCCATCGGGATGCTTGGCAATGTAGCCACGCCATTGCTCGATTGCCTGCGGATAACGCCGCGCGGCGAAATGCAGCGCGCCAATCTGGAAGAACGCCATCTGCCTCCAGGCTTCCAGGCGTTCCACCGGTGTGCGTTTGTCCATCTCGTTCGCGGCGGGCGCGGGCCAGTCGGCACGATCATAGAGCGCCTTGCAGGCCTCGATGGCCTCATCCGGTTTGTTTTGAGCAACGAGTGCCTGCACCAACGTTATCGCTGCCTCGGCGGATCGCGCATGCGCCGGATACGACTTCAAAAAGGCGCGCAGCGCCGCGACATGCTTCACGGGATCGCCTGCTGAGACAGGAAAATGCTGCATCGCGCCCTGCTGGATTTGCAGCCGCTGAAAAGATCCCTGCTGAACGTCCTCCCGGACTTGCGCGATCTGCGGCGGATCAAACTCGCTGTAAGCCGGAGCGCCATGACTGCGGCACAGCAGCCACTCCAGCTCGCCAATGTCCGGCTTCGTGCCTGCGGCGGGCGGCTTGGTCTTCCAGAGCTTCAGCATGTCCTCGGCGTAAACGCGTGAAGCATCACCCGCGCCGTTGACGAGCAGGTTCTCGATGAGCATCGCCCGCACCTCCCAGCGGCGCGCGCCAGTTTCCTTCGCGGGAGTCTTCGGTGCTTCGCTGCCAGTGAGACCGCGCCAGTCAGGATCGAACTCGCGTAGATACATATCGCAGGCGGCGGGAAACTCCTGATGCTTCTTGATGCGGCGGATGATCGCGGCGGATTGAAACAGCAGGTTCTCGCGCACCGTGGGACCGGTTTCGAGTTCCAATGCCTTGCGGTAAAGCGCCAGCGCCTTGTTGTAGGCGTCACCACTCACGCTTTGGCCCGGCACGGCCGGTTTCGTGATCTCCTGTGCGAGCACGACGAGTGACTCGGCCAGTTTTTCCTTCCGCATCGTCGCAAACAACTGTGTGGCCTCCGCGCTGTAGATCGCCTCGGCCTCCTGATGCCGTTTCAGCTCGGCGAGGCACTGCGCCTTGAGGAAAAGCGCCTTCCGCTGCCACGCGTGGCCTGCGGGCACCGCGTCACAGTCGGTGATGGCCTTGGCGTGCTGTTTGGATTCCGACAAGGCGACGGCCCGCAGGTAATGCGCGTAACCGGCGTCCTTTTCAGCGTTGATGACCGCGTCCGTGAGCTTGGTGGCGGCGTCCTGATAGCGTTGCTGTTGCAGCAGCAGGCTGGCGTCTTCGACGGGGCCGGCATGGAGAAAAGCTGCAAACGCGAGCGTGAGGATCAGAACGATACGATGGTGCATGACGGACTCCTTGGGTTGTTGGGCCATTATGCTCTTCCGAAGTTGCACATGGCAAGGTGCATGAGATGAGTGGCGTCAATTTACGTTCAGTTTACAGACAGCACCCCTTCCACACCATGAACCGCCGCCACTTCATCCGCTCCGCCGCCGCGCTGCCTTTCATTTCAGCGCTTGCTGCGGAGAAACCCAAGCGCCTCATCCTGCGTTCGTCGTGGCAGACGGTGAACATCGGCGACATCGCGCACACGCCGGGTGTGCTGGCGCTTTTGGAAAAACATCTTCCAGAGGTCGAGGTGCGGCTGTGGCCGAGCAAGGTGGACAACGGCGTTGAGGAAATGCTGAACGCACGTTTTCCGAAGGTGAAGATCATTCGCGGTGAGGAGGTGAAGAAGGCCTTCGAGGAGTGTGACTTCCTGCTCCATGGCTCCGGGCCGTCGCTGGTGGCGCAGAACGATGTGGCGAAGTGGAGCAAGGCCACCGGCAAGCCTTACGGCGTGTATGGCATCACGTTTTCGTCGCAGGGTTCCACAGCGACGAAGCCGTCGTCGGACAAATCCATCTTATCGACGATCGACGTGTTCAATGGAGCGAAGTTTGTGTATTTCCGCGACTCGGTGTCGCTCGAACTCGCGAAAAGCAAAGGCTGCACCCGCCCGCTCATGGAATATGGCCCCGACGGTGCCTTTGCGGTCGATTTGAAGGACGATGCGAAGGCGGAGGCGTTCCTGAAGGCCAACGGCCTCGAAGAGGGCAAATTCCTCTGCTGCATCCCGCGTCTGCGCTTCACGCCCTACTGGACGATTCCCGAAAAGAAGGCCTCGAAGGACGAAACGAAGCATGCCCGCAACGAGGCGATGAAGGAGCACGACTGCAAACCGCTGCGCGATGCGATTGTCAGCGTGATCCAGCAGACCGATCTCAAAATCCTGCTCTGCCCCGAAGACAAAACGCAGATGGCCGTGAACAAGGAGATGCTCTACGACAAGCTGCCGGAAGACATGAAGGCACGCGTGGTGTGGCGCGAGAACTACTGGCTCACCGACGAGGCCATCAGCACCTATCGCCGCAGCGCCGGCCTGTTCGGTCACGAGATGCACAGCCCGATCATGTGCATCGGCAACGGCATCCCCGCCATCGTCTGCCGCTGGGCCGAGCAAACGAGCAAAGGCTACATGTGGCGCGACATCGGCCTCAACGAGTGGCTCTTCGACCTGGACAAGGAAGAGGAGTTGCAAAACGTGGTCGCCACAGTGCTTGCGATGGCGAAAGATCCCGCCGGATCAAAGGCGAAGGCCGCGAAGGCGCGTGATTTTGTGATGGGCAGATTTGCCGCCAGCATGGCCGTGGTGAAAAGCCATCTTCCGGCGTGAGTTTGGCTCCCGCTCAAAAATAATCCGCGTTCGGTGAACCTTTTGGATCGAAAGGCCCACGTTGGGGATGATAGGCTGCGCTTGCAGCCGGTGAATTGCCTCCCAACCGCGTGGACACCACGAACCAACCACCCTTGCTCGAACGCCTCTTCACCGAGAGCGCGGGGGATCTGACGCGCTACTTCGCGCGTCGCCATGGCGGTGCGGAAGGTGTGCAGGACTTGGTGCAGGAGACGTTTCTGGAAATGGCGCGCGGCTTGCGTGATGGGAAGTCGCCGAAATGCGCGCGCGGGTATTTGTTTGGCATCGCGCGGCATCTGAGCCAGGCGGCGTGGTCGAAACGTGCGGAGGTGATTCCGCTGAACGCGGAGTTACATGATGTCGCCGAGCCGACTCGGGATGACCGCGTGGAAGCCGCGAGGGAGACAATCTCTGCGCTGGAGCCTGTGCAGCGCGAGATCTTGGATCTGCGCTTCGCCCAGGGGCTGTCGTATGCGGAGATCGCCGAGGCCTTGGGCATTCCCATCGGCACTGTGCGTTCGCGTTTGCATCACGCGGTCGCGGAGGTTCGGCACCGTCTTGAATCTGAAATCAACCCCTGAAAACCATGAAACCTGAATCCTTGCACGCTTTGATCATCGACCGGCACTTTGGCGAACTGACGCCGGAGGCATCTGAACTGCTAGAGCTACATCTCGCGCAGAACGCAGACGCCCGCGCCGAGGCGGAGCGCATCCTGGCATCGCTTTCCGTCACGCATGACGCGGTGCTGCGGCACCCGGAGCTGGCGCGTGTGATGCCTGCGCCGGTGGAAAAAAACATCGTGCGAGCGCCTCGCCGCTCTTTGGTTCCATCGTGGCTCGCGCGTGCGGCGGTGATTGCGCTGCTGGCGGGTACTGCGGGCTTCTTCGCCGGACGTTCCGAATCACGCATGGCAACGCGTGATGTTGAATCACCTACGCAAACACCGCACAAAGAAAGTCCGTGGGCAAAGTATCGCATGAGTTTCGATCCTGCGGGTGAAGGCATGCAGGTCGTGCGCGTGGACACGGAGAAACTTGAAACCAAATCGCTGCCATGAACTCGAAACGCGTCTTTTTTGCCCTCGCGCTGACCGCTCTGCTTCTCCCCGGCTGTCTGCCGGAGGAGCGTGTGTGGTGGTCACCGCAGGGAGACGTCGCGGTGGTCGCCGCAGGAGACAGCGTGCATCTCGCGACGGTGGACGGACATCGCGGGCGTGCGCTTAACCTCTCGATGGAAGGATCCCTGTTCAAAAGCGTGAGCTGGTTGCGCGATGGGAGCGGTTTCGTGGCGCAACGCACGCGGGTGGTCGCAAAGTGGGATGAACTGCGCGGCTTGATCCCGGTGGAGGAGATTCGCTCGGTGGAGATGCTGCTGCCGTTGGTCATCCCGTTGCTGGAGGCGGCGGCGAGTCTCGGTGATCAGGCGAAGACGCTCGAAGATATGATCTCCGGCCTGTCGGAGGAGCAAATGACTCGTTTTGCACACGCGATACGGCGGAAATTCGAGCAAGAGCCGGAGCGTGTCGAGAAGCTGCTCCTCGCCCTGCCGAAGGGAGGCGAACTGGCCTCATCGTTCAAGAAATCCGGCACGGGTTACGAAATCAGCGAGCTGTGTGTCTTCAAACTGGGTGATACAGAGTTTATTGACTCGAAATCGCTCACTCGCAGCCTGCTGCGGCCGGCTTTGATGCCGCGCATGTCGCCGAAGCATGACGCGCTCGCGTTTCTGCGTCTCGACGAGGATGGAGAGAGCGTGGCGTTGGAGGTCATCACGCTCGATGATGGTGCGGAGCAGACGGTCGCACGTCAGGTGAACGGTGCGTTTGACTGGACGCCGGACGGTCGCGCGCTGGTCTTTATGGCACCGCTCGGTGGCGAGGGAGAAAAACTGCAAAGCATTCATCGCCTCACTGTCATCGAGGAAAATGGAACGTTCACCAAACCGGGCAAGCCGGCCACGCTGGCCACGGCGATCACGCTGAACCGTCCGGTGGTGCAGGTGCTGGCGGACGGACGCGTGCTTTTCGCCAGCCAGCCGGTCACGTTGCCCGCGACGGGCACGGGGCCGGAGCTGGCACCGCGATTGTATGTCATCGCCGCCGATGGCAGCGCGGTGACACCGGTCCCGACCGCGCCGGGTGATCTGCCGGTGAATCTCGGCTTCTTCATCGCCTCGCCGGATGGCAAACACGTCGCGGTCGTCGAGAGCGAGACTGATGCCGTGGCCGTGGTCGAGATCGACACGGGCAAAACGCAGATCATCTCGCCACCGCATCCGCGCTGGCAGTGCCGCACCATGCCCGCGTGGAAATCCGCCACTGAATTGACCTTCGCCGCGCTGCACGAAGGCGCGCCCGCATGGATGCTGTGGAGCGAAGGCAAGCCCCTGCGCTGCATCAGCGAATCCTGGTCGAAAACCAAAACCGCAAAGTGGCTGGAGCAAAAGAGCGATAGCACCACGAACTCCTCCCCGATCTCCAAACCTGATTCCACCCGATGAAACACACCCTTTCATTTCTGCTCGTGGCCAGCAGTCTTCATGCCGCCGACACAGCCTTCTTTGAATCGAAGATCCGCCCGGTGCTCGTGAAGCACTGCTACGAATGCCACTCCGCTGAGTCCGGTAAATCGAAGGGCGGACTGATGCTCGACACGAAACACGGCATCCGCGAAGGCGGCGAGACAGGACCGGCGGTCGTGCCGGGCGATGCGGCGAAAAGCCTGCTGCTCACCGCGATCAAGCACAGCGATCCTGATCTCGAAATGCCGCCGAAGGAGCCGCAGTTGCCTCCATCGGTCATCGCGGACTTTGAAACGTGGATCAAAGCGGGTGCTGCTGATCCGCGTGAGTCAGCGGTGAAAGTGGCGGAGCGTCCGCCGGTGGATTTGGAAGCTGGGAGAAAGTTTTGGAGCTATCAAAAACCAAAACAGGTTGCCGGGAGCATTGATGGCTTCATTCAGGCGAAGCTGAAGGAAGACGGGCTGGTTTCTGCGCCGGAGGCGGAACCGGTGGCGCTGCTGCGCAGGCTGTATTTTGACCTGATCGGCCTGCCGCCGACTCCGAAGGAGGTGAAGGCGTTTTCGATGGATAAGCTGGAGGCGACTGTGGACGAGCTTTTGAAAAGCCCGCGCTTTGGCGAGCGCTGGGGCCGTCACTGGCTGGATGTGGCGCGGTTTGCGGAGTCGAACGGGCGTGAGTCGAATCTGACCTTCCCGCATGCATGGCGGTATCGCGACTACGTCATCGATGCTGTGAATGCAGACGTGCCGTTTGACCGCTTCATCACCGAGCAGATCGCGGGCGATCTTCTGACCGCGAAGGATGATGCCGAGCGCGCACGCCTACTCGTCGCGACGGGATTTCTCGCCTTTGGTCCGAAGGGATTGAATGAACAGAACAAAGCGCAGTTTGCCGCTGATGTGGCCGATGAGCAGCTCGACACCGTGACACGCGCGGTGATGGCAAGTTCAGTGGCCTGTGCACGCTGCCATGATCACAAGACGGAGCCGTTCAGCATGGAGGACTACTATGCGCTGGCGGGCATTTTCAAAAGCACGCAGACTTTTTACGGCAACTGGATCGACTCCGAGAACAACAACCACGGCCATCTCATCCGCCTGCCGGAAGTGCCCGGACAAATCATCCCGAACCGTCCGGTGTCCGCAGAGCGTGTGAAGCAGCTCAAGAGCGACCTGGCGAAGCTCAATCAAAAGGAGAAGGACCAGCAGGCCTACGCGCTGAAGGCGAAGTTGGAGGGCCGCGACATCAGCGGCGAGTTTTACGAGATGCTGCGCATCGCCATCGGCATCCTGTGGACGCGCGGCGGGCTCGAAGGCCAGCTCGAAACAGTGGATGACCAAGGCCGCGCACTGCCGCTGTGCATGGGGGTCCAGGACGCGAAACGCATCCAGGACTCGCAGCTCTATGTTCGTGGTGAGATCGCGCATCCAGTGAAGGCGGTGCCGCGTGGTTTTCCGCGTGTGATTGAAGTTAAAGGCAGCGTGTCGAAGCAGCAAAGCGGCCGCCTCGAATTCGCGCAGTGGCTCACCAGCCGCGATAACCCGCTCACCGCCCGCGTGATGGCGAATCGTGTGTGGCGTCATCTGTTTGGCGCGGGATTGGTGCGCACGGTGGATAATTTTGGCTTCAGTGGCGAGCGTTCGAGCCACCCGGAGCTGCTGGATCATCTCGCGATCAAGTTCATGGACAGCGGCTGGTCGGTGAAGTCGCTGATCCGAGAAATCGTGTTCTCCAAGACTTATCGGCAGGCTTCGACGCATCGTACGGATGCTTTCGAGAAAGATCCCGACAACCGGCTGCTTTGGCGTGCCCCCAAACGACGCCTCGATGCCGAGGTGATCCGAGACTCGATGCTCGCTGTCTCCGGCTTGCTCGACACGTCCCGCAGACCAGGATCGCTCGTGGCGGAACTGGATGGGCAGTCGGTGTCGTTGATCGGCTTCAACACCAAACTGCCGCCGGACCTCGATGGCTCGAAGCGCCGCTCGATTTACCTGCCCGTGCTCCGCGACAACCTGCCCGACGTGCTGGAGCAGTTCGATGTGGCGAATCCGAATCTCGTCACCGGCGATCGTGATGTGACGAACGTGCCGCTGCAAGCCCTCTACCTCATGAACGGCCCCTTCGTGCAGGAGCAAGCCGCCGCATTGGCCCAGCGTGTGATGAAGGAGAAGCTCAATCTACCAGAGCGTATCCGTCGTGCCTTCGCACTGTGTTTCAATCGGGCCCCCGATGCTAAAGAACAGCAACTCGCCGAGTCCTTCTTCCAAACCGCTGCTGGCGACGAAACAAAGCTCATGACGGCCTATTGCCATGCGCTGCTGTCGAGCGCGGAGTTCCGCTTTGCGGATTGATCCTGTCATGAGTTCACGCCTTTCCATTTTCACCTGCCTGCTGCTGACCTCGTTCATTGCAGCCGCGGATTCACCGTCTCTCTGCCGCATCGAGGTGGTGGAGAAAGGCAGCGGGTGGCCCGTGCCGCTCATCGAGCTGCGCACGACACATCATTTGCGTTTCATCACCGACAACGCAGGCGTCATCGCCTTCGACGCGCCGGAGCTGATGGGGAGTTTGACATGGTTTGATGTCATCGGCCACGGCTACGAGGTGCCGAAGGATGGTTTTGGCATGCGCGGCGTGCGTTTGACTCCGGAACCTGGCAAAACGCTGCGTGTGGAGGTGACGCGCACGAACATCGCACGCCGCATCGGCCGCCTGACCGGCGCGGGATTGTTTGCAGAAAGCCAGAAACTCGGCAGCGAGCTGGACTGGAAGGACTCGGGCATTCACGGCTCCGACAGCGTGCAAAACGCCGTGCATCGCGGCCGCTTGTTCTGGGCCTGGGGCGATACCCAGATGCCTTGCTATCCACTCGGCATCTTCGACATGAGCAGCGCCACCACGGCGATGCAGCCGCTCGCCTCGCTGGAGCCGCCGCTGCGTTTGAAGCTCGACTACTTCACCGACGACAAGGGCAAGGTGCGTGGCGTGGCCAAGATGCCCGGCAGCGGTCCGACATGGGTCACCGCTTATGTCAGCTTGCCCGATAAAAACGGCACGTCGCGACTCGTCGGCTCCTATGTGAAGATCAAGCCGCCCCTGGATGCCTATGAGTCCGGCCTGTGTGTGTGGAATGACGACACGAGCCGCTTTGACCTGCTGCGCGTGCTTTGGACGAAATCCGCCGCCGCTCCAAAACAGCCGCCGATGCCGGAAGGTCACCCCGCGCTGTGGAAAGACGAACAAGGCAAAGAATGGGTGCTGTTTGGCAATCCGCTGCCGACGCTGCGCTGCCCCGCCACCTTTGAAGCATGGCAGGACTCGAACACCTGGGAAGCGCTGAAGCCGCAGACGACGCTCGCATCGGCAGATGGCGGCACGGTCAAACCTCACACTGGATCGATTGCCTGGAATGCCTTCCGCAAACGCTGGGTCACCGTATTCATGGAGAACTTCGGCAAGCCCTCAGTCTTCGGTGAGCTCTGGTATGCCGAGACTGATGCGCCCACAGGTCCATGGGGGCCTGCCGTGAAGATCCTCACGCATGACAACTACACCTTCTACAACCCGCGCATTCATCCCGAGTTCACTCCTGACGGCTCGCCGGTACTCTTTTTTGAAGGCACCTACACCAAGGAGTTTGCCAAGCACGCGCATCCCACGCCGCGTTACGACTATAACCAGATCCTCTATCGGCTGGACCTGGATGATCCCAAGCTAAAACCCGCAGGACTCAAACCATGAATACGATCCATTCACGACGCGAAATGCTGACGACGATGTCGTCGGGAATAGGCTGGCTCGCTTTTTCAGCCTTGGCCCAACAGGCCGCAGCCAAGGGCGGTCTGGCCGCCAAAGAACCGCATTTTGCACCCCGGGCGAAGCGGGTGATCTTTCTGACGATGCGCGGCGGGCCGTCGCATGTGGACCTCTTTGATTACAAGCCGGAGTTGATCGCCCGAAATGGCAAGACGGCGAGTTTGGGCCGTGATTCATCAGGCGCGAAGCTGTTTGGGCCGGTGCATCCGTTTGCGCAATATGGGAAGTCGGGACAGTGGATGACGACGCTGTATCCGAAGCTGGCGAAGCATGCGGACGACCTGTGCATCATCAACTCAATGCACACCGACTTGCCGAATCACGCGCAGGCTTTCGGGCAGATGCACACGGGCAGTTTTCAGTTCGTGCGGCCTTCGATTGGTGCGTGGACGCTGTATGGCCTCGGCACTGAGAATGAGAATCTGCCGGGCTTCATCACACTGAATCCACCGGCGGACAATGGTGGCGCTCAAAACTACGGCAGCGCGTTTTTGCCCGCGATCTGCCAGGGCACGAAACTCGGCGGCAGTCAGTTGCCGGAGCTGTATGCAGCCTTGTTGAAGAAGGACGTGGCTCCCGGACCGCCGATGAAGAACATCGACAACAAAAACGTGCCACGCGACCTTCAGCGCGCGCAGATCGACCTCATTCGCGGTTTGAACGAGCGGAAGCTGGATCGCGATGGCTTTCATCCTGAGATCGAAGGTGCCATCCAGTCCTTTGAACTCGCGTTTCGCATGCAGAGCGAAGTTCCCAACGTGCTCGACCTGCGTAGCGAGCCGGAGCACATCCTGAAACTCTACGGCATCGGCCAGGGAAAAGATCAGTTCGCGCGGCAGTGCCTGCTGGCACGGCGCATGGCCGAAGCGGGCGTGCGTTTCATCGAAATCGCCTCGCCGGGCAACTGGGACCACCACAATCGCCTGCGCGAACTCCTCGCCACGAATTGCGCGGCCACGGATCAGCCCATCGCGGCGCTGCTCACCGATTTGAAAGCACGCGGCATGTTGAAGGACACGCTCGTCGTCTGGGCCGGCGAGTTCGGCCGCACGCCGTATGCGCAAAGCGAGGACGGTCGCGATCACAATCACAAAGGCTACTCCATCTGGATGGCGGGTGGCGGCGTGAAAGGCGGCATCACTTACGGTGCCACCGATGAAACCGGCTACAAAGCCGCGCTGAACCCCATGCACATCCACGACTGGCACGCGACCATGCTGCATCTGCTCGGCCTCGATCACACCAAGCTCACCTACAACTACGGCGGCAGGAATTTCCGCCTGACGAATGTGAGTGGTGAGGTGGCGAAAGGGATTTTGGCGTAACGAATCTGGCCTAAGATTGGGATTGCGGTCCTGCGAGGCGGGGAGGTAATATCTGCCTGATTCAACGCGGGCTGATCTGCGTGGATGCTGGTGGACTCAAACCTTGAAATTGCCATGCGCGACGGTTCCCCTGATGACTCTGCATTTTCTGCCAAGCCACCATCACGTTGGGGGAATATCTTCATCGGACTCGTGCTGGGAGGTGCCGTGGGTGCAGGAGCGTTGTATCTGACGAAGGTCGATCCCTCGTTGCTAGCCAAGGTGACATCACCTTCGTCGCAGTCGCCGACCACTGCCGCTGCTGCGGGCGAGGAGGTGGAGGCGCCGGTGAAACACGAGGGTCTGCCACGCACGCCGTTTGAAATGGGATCGCTGCCGCCAGCCGAAGTGGTGGATTCCATCAAGATCACGCTCGGGGTGGGCACGGAGGGCGCGGCGTTGAGCGAACCGGTGGATGTGCATCTGGGTCTTGGTTTCCCGCTGCGGCTCTATCCGCTTGGCGGAGTGAAGCGGGAGCCGTCGTTCGCGGCGTTTCCGCACAAGTCATCGCTTGAAGGCATGATGACGGCGATTCAGCCGGGACAGATGGCGACGTTTGAGTTTTCGGCGAAGGCCGGCGATGCCGGGAGCGATGCGTTGCGCACCTCGCAGCAGCTTTTGACCGGGGTGAAGTGCGGTGATCTACAGAGCATCGGTTTTGCCTCGCAGGGCCGCACGGACTGGGTGCTGGCGGGCTACCGCATCGAGGTGAATGGCAAACTTTTCGCCGCGAACGGCCTCGTCGATGCGCGCGCGCAGGAGAAGCTGGCCGCCAGCCGCGAAAGTCTCATGAAAATGCTGCCGGAGTATGAGGCGAAGGTGAACAAGACCACGCTGAGCGAGGATGAGAAGGCGGTGCTGAAGACGGAGCACGCGCTGGTGCGCGCCTTGAGCGGACGTGTCGTGGGAGCGACGCCCTGGCATGAGGAGTCGGATGAGAAATTTCAAACCACTCCTGTCGCAGGCACGATGGTGGAAAGCCTGCGCATCACGCTCACCGGCGGCAGCGGGCCGCAGCAGGGCACGCGGAATCCGGTGTACCTTCAGGCCGGGTCGCGGAAGTTTCTGCTCTCGTCTGAATCCGCTCCTTTGGCCGATGAAGCAAAGCCACAGATGTTTGAACTGGCCGGTTTTGAACTCGCGCTGAATCCGCTGACCAAAGAATCACTGGGCACGCCCGGAGTCGGGGTCATCGGCAGCGGCGCACCGACAAACAAGATTCCCGATCGTGCGCAGCTTCAGCGGGTGCTGATTGAGGCCGACGGCCAGCCAGTGTATGACAGTGAGAAGCAGCCGGACGATCAGAAGACGCTGCCCGTGCTGTGGCTGACGCCTGCGGCGCATTTCGATGAAGCGGGTGATCTGGTGCGCTCGACGGCCACCGCAACGGAGATTCCGGTGTGGACATCCGGCATGAAAACTGCCGGAACGCCTGCGGTCACGCCTTTGCCACCAGAGCCACCCAAACTGCCGCCGCTGGTCACCGGGCCGGGTGTGCCGCCTCTGCCACCGCCGCCGCTGCTGCCACCGGACCGCACCATTTTGCCGGGAGGGTTGCCGCCGCCGGGAGGTGGTGGATTGCTGCCGCTGCTCAATACGCTGGCGCAGTTGCTGTTCCCGCTGCCACCGCCTGCCGCGCCGCTCATCAGCGGCGTGCGCATCGCACCCACGACACCGATCGTGTGTGATGGCGATGTGGTGACGGTGAACTGGGCCGTGGGGGGCAATACATCGCAGATTACCTCCTGGCGTGTCGATTTGTTCGCGGTGCTGCCGCACAAGCCCGCGCCGGTGCTGATCACGCCGATGGCGACAAGGATTGGTGGTTTTCCCGGCTCCACGAGTGTCGTGATGCCGCCGATCAACCGTGCGGCGGTGGCCGCGCTGCTCGCGCCCGGTTCAGCGGAGGCGCTTTATCTTTACGTCCAGCCGCGTGTCACAGCGCTCGGACCCACGGGCAATGTGCTGACGGCGGCAAACGGCTCGTTGCTGCCGTTGTTCCCGGCGGGCACGCCGACTGCTGCGGTGAGCCTGCGCCGTGGCGGTGTTTTGCGGCCGCCACCGATCCTTGCCAGCGCTCCCGCGCCGAGTTTTCAGGTCACTCCGGTGGTGACGCCGCCTTTTTTGAACTGGTCGGCGATGCCGCTGGCCGATCCGCTGGTGAGCCGCAATGCGTGGAGCCTCACTGCCGAGCATGGCAGTCATTTCGGTCTTCTTTTCGCGAGTCATGAGAACATTCCGGGTGCGGTCACGCTGCCCGCGTGGAGCACAGCGGGGCGCCCCACGGGAAATGGAGCGGAGACGATCACGATACGTTTCGAGGGGTTTGTACCGTGGCCTCCCGCCGGGGCAAACGGGCTGCGCGCCATCGCGCATGTGGCTTTCGTCGGCGGCTCGGCGGCGGGCACCACGGGCCAGGTGCTGACGCGCGCGGAACTCAGCAGTGGCGCGCTGCGGCGCAATCTCGCCGGAACGGCGATTTTGCCTGGGTTTCAGCCGTTTTTCAGCCTGGAAACCACCACACAACTGCCGCCTGCTCCGCTGACCAAAACGCAGCCACTGTTGCTCGTGGACATGCCGTTGCGCTCCGACCGCCTGGGGGCCAACAACCTAGTGGGTTACCCGCTCGATCCGGTGAATGGCGCGTCCTTTACCTTCGTGCCGCCAGCGGTTCCCGCCTTCAATTTCCCCGCCTACACCGCGCAGGCAGGCACTGGCACGATGTACGTCACGCTCACCTACATGATTTCGCTTACCACCACCGATTTAACGGACGGCGTCGGTGTGATCGGAGTTCGCCTCGTCCCTGACAACACGCCATGAAAACGCTCCTGCCCCTTTTCATTCTTTTGTGCTTCACATCGCTCCATGCCGCCGATGGCGGTGTACACGGCCGTGTTTACGGCCAGGACGTGAAAGGTGAAAACCTCGGTCCCGTCGCCGGGGCGCGGATCGAACTGAAAAGCGAGACGGGCGGCGCTGCGGCGACGGTGACGACGAACAACCACGGTTACTACCAGATCGCCACGCTCACACCGGGCGCGTATCGCTACAAGGTCGCCGCCGCTGGATTTCGTGATGAGGATGAGCAGCGCGGCTTCGCCATGCCGCAGGACACGCGCGAGTTCGTGCATGATTTCCTTCTCACGCGTGAGCCAAAGCCTGGCAGCGGCCCCGCGCAGTCAAATGTGGTGCAGCCGGCCGTGCATGGCCGCGTTTACGGCCAGGATGAGAAGGGAGAGAACCTCGGCCCGATTCCCGGCGCGAAGATTGAGCTGCTGTCCGGGCAAGGCGGCACGGTGGTGGCGACTGCGATGGCGAACTCGCCCGGCGGTTACTACGAGATCAAGAATCTGTCGCCCGCCGATTACGCGTATCGCGTCAGCGCCGCCGGATTTGCGACGGAAGATGCTGGTCGCGGCTTCACCGTGCCGAAGAACACGCTCGAATACGTTCATGACTTCCTGCTGAGCAAAACACCGCCCAAGCGTGACCGCTGCGATCTCGCGATCCTCGTGGTGAAACGCATCAGCAGCGGCAAAGACCCGGCCAATGACGCGCGTCTGCCGGTGGCTAACGCCAAACTCATCCTCCAACCCACGGGCAATCTGCCCACTCCGGCCGGCCAACCCTTCGTGACCGATGCGAAGGGTGAATACCTTGCCAAAATGCTCGGGGAAGGGGATTACACCGTCGCCATCGACGCGCCGGAGTGCGAGCCGTTCACCGGAACGCTCATCGTGAAGTGCGACAAAGACGGCGAGGTCATCTTTGAACTCCAGCCCTGCAACGAACTGCTGCACGGCTACGTGCGCGCGATGCTGAACGACGGCTGGGGCACTTCAGCGCAGGCGAAGGCCGCGTGTGACCGTGCCTGGCAGCGTGCTGTGAAGGCCGGGCCGTTGGATTGCAGCCTGAACTATGCCCAGGCGCTCTGCCGCCTCAGCGCCGGGGATCATGCCGCCGCGCAGCAAAGCCTCGCCGCCGCCATCGGCAAGAAAGCCGACGACTCCGTGTGGGATCGCGCCTGCGAAGCACGCCTATGGATGAATCTTTGCCTGCATCAGCCGACGCAGGCGTTGCGGGAGATTCGCTCGTTGATGCAGAACCACTATGCCACCCGTGCCCCGACTCCCGCCGCAAAAGATACCGCGCATGTGTGCGGCATCGCCTTGGGTCTGTTCAAAGGTCCGTGGAAGGATCAAATCGCCGCGGGCGAAGCTGTGCTGCTGGAAAGCGAGCTGCTCTCCGCGCTCAAAGGCGATCTGCAGGCCGAGTGCGCGAAGGCCCGCGATCATGTGGCCGTGGAATACGGCAAGCTCAAAACCGCCGAGGACGCGGCGCGCAACAAACTGATGGCCGAGGTCACCGAGAAACGAAACGCCGAGGTGGCGCGCATGGCGGAGCGCCAGACGGTGATTAGCAAAGACGTGGCGGTGCTCGACGCGGACATCCAGACGCTGCAGGCCACGGTGAACCAGTTTGACCAGCAGTTCCGCGTGCAGGCCGCCGGTTTCATGCAGCAGCGGCAGATGAACGCCGCGCAGATCGCGCCGCTGAACGCACGCCTGCAGCAGATCACCGCCTGCATGGCGCAGGACCAGGTAAACATGCAGGCCGCCCGGCAGCCGATGCAACAGAGCCCGACCATGCAACCTGGCATGCAGCCCGGCGCTGGTGGCCTGGCCATCATGGCCGAGATACAGCAGCATCAGGTGGAGATTCAGCAGATCCGGCAGCAGATGGTGCTGATTCAAAATCAGGATGCGCAGATGGCCGCGCAGATCGTGAATCTGCAAAATCAGTTTGCCGCCAGTGCTGGAACCGCCCAGGCCAGCCTGAACACCAAATTGCAGCAGCGTGAAAGGATGGCGACTGAGTTTGACACGCTCGACCACCAGCGCACCGCCCCGTTTGACCCCGCCTCGTTCAGCACGCCGGAGATTGATAACCTTGTGCGCCAGGAGTGTGCGCTCAAAACCTACTGCGACCTGCCGCTGGAGCCGCGTCGTGAGGAATTGCTCGATCAATTCGACTGCGGAGCCGCCAAGGATCCCCAACGGCCCATGAACGCGATGACACCCATCTCGATCAATGAACCCCCTTTCACCGCGCAACGCCCGGTCTCAACGTTCCCGGCCTCGGCAACCGCTCCGATGCGTACTTTGCCCGCCGTGGCTCCGCTGACACCCGCGCCTTCGTCCGCGATGCCTTCGACGACGCTGGCTCCGCAGAACCCCGGCCTGCCGCCGCCTAAACCGTTGCCTGCATCCGCCACAGCGGTCAAACCGCCGCCCAACCTGGGTGATCCAGCTGAAGTCGTTGTTACCAACAATCACACCGGTGCGGTGCGCATCTTTGGCATCGCGCCCGGAGCGGAGAACGAGCAATTCGTGCGCTCGCTGCAATCCGGCGAGGAGGCGATGATTCCCGCCGCCATCGGCCAGACCTTCATCATCAAAGCCACCACCGGCGGCCGTGAGTTGCAACGCCACAAGATTGGCAAGAAGCTGGAAGTGCTGAAACTCAGTGGAGCGAGGTGAGTCGATCCCGAAGGGATCAGAGAAATTAGCCAGGGGTCGCATGACCCCTGGAATGCAAGTTCCATCACATTCTTTCAAGGGCGCATGCCGGAGGTATGCGAGAGGCATGCGCCAATCCGGCGTCAACGAGGAGCCGTCGGACACCTCTTGCATACCTCCGGCATGCCTCCTTGGGAATGTGAGTGGCATCTGGTTGTCCGGGGGTGGCGTCTGCTGCGCATACTTACCCCCGGCTACCATCTTTGATCCCTTCGGGATCAGGCGTGCCGTCCCTTGAACGTCAGCTCAGCGATGCCGGATTTGTCGAGACCACCAAGGCCGAGCACGACCATCTTGTCGTATTGGGACTTCG
Organism: Prosthecobacter sp.; assembly: GCF_034366625.1. Lineage (NCBI taxonomy): Bacteria > Pseudomonadati > Verrucomicrobiota > Verrucomicrobiia > Verrucomicrobiales > Verrucomicrobiaceae > Prosthecobacter > Prosthecobacter sp. The sequence continues at coordinate 217,713 of NZ_JAXMIH010000024.1, read as the reverse complement.
TGGCGTCGTTGAGCGGCAGATTCAGACCCACGGTCTTCGCGACATCGGCGGCGATGCCGCTGTCCTTGGCGGCGTGTTCGGCGGAGAACCAGCAGTCGTGCTCGCGGGCCACCATGTCGCCGCCATCGGTCTCCAGCACGCGTGAATTGGCCCCGGTCTGGCTGAAGACTTCGCGGATCATGCTCAAATCATGTCCAAGCGCGGCGGCGAGACCCAAGCCTTCGGCGAGACCGGCGGTATTGATGTTCATGACCATGTTCACCAGCGCCTTCACTTCCGCGGCACGTCCCGGGCCGCCGATGAAGCGGCGGTTCACGCTCATCTGCTCGATCATCGGCTGCACCTGTTTGTAAATGGCTTCATCACCGGCGAGCATGAGGTAGAGCTTGCCTTCACGCGCATGGCTGATGCTGGAGGCCATGCAGGCTTCGAGACTGTGCGCACCGGCTTTTTCAGCGGCGGCATAGACTTCGCGATGGATCGCGGGCGAAAGCGTGGCGCAGTTGATGAAGATCTTGCCCTTCGCATTGGTGAGCAGGCTGTCACCGCCGCCAAAAAAGATGCCACGCATCGAGGCATCGTTTGTCACGACGGTAAAAATGACATCGGCGGCTGCGGTGACATCGGCCAGCTTTGTGCAGGCCTTGCAGCCGAGTTCGGCGGCCAGATCGGCGGCGGCCTGGGTGTTCACATCGAGCACAGCGGTGACGCTGTAGCCACAATCTTTAAGACGACGGGCCATGTTGGCCCCCATTTTGCCGACTCCGACGAATGCAACGGTTTGGGACATGATTGAGATGGTTGGTTATTTGAACTCGGGATAAAACGGATTGCGCGCTTTTTCCTCGCCGACGCTCGTCATGGGCCCGTGGCCGGGGCAGATCACGGTATTGTCGGGCAGGGTGAAGATCTCTTGGCGGTTCGTGGCGAGCGCGTCAGCATATGAAACCAGGCCTCCGCCCATGCTGGACGCAAACAGGGCGTCACCCACGATTGCAACCGGGCGTTCGAGACCGCTCACGATGTAGGTGATGCCGCCTTTCGTGTGTCCCCAAGTGCTGCGGGGTTCGATTTTAAGAGCACCGGTCTGCCAGGATTCGGTGTCCTCGATGCGGAATGTTTTGCCACCGTCGCAGGATTCCCGCTCGTTGACGAAGGTCGTGACGGCACCGTTCACGGACAGTTTTGCCAGATCCATGATATGATCGGGGTGCGTGTGCGTGAGAAAGATCAGGCTGAGGTTGAGATGGTTCTTTTGGATGAACTCGATCATCGGGCCGGCATTGGCCCCGGTGTCGAAGGCGGCGGCGTTTTTCGTCTCAACATCCCACACAAGGTAGGAGTTCACCGTCATGTCATTCCAAGGTGTGTTGAATTGCGCCAGGCCGGTCAGGTTCACTTCCACAGGACGCCAGGCATTGTGTGACATTGTCACAAGCGAGGGGCCATGCAGCTTGAGATGCGGGGCCAGCTTGAGCAGTTGTGCGTAATCCGCTTTGCCGGCTCTTGCGTCCAGGATTTCATCCACGGAGAGCCCGGACTGGGCGGCAAGCCGTGAGTCGCTCAGGCCGAGTCCACGCTGGGCCTTGGCGATGACATCATTGAAAAGATCTTCGAGGGGAATCGACATGCGCGGCGATTCAAGGCGTTATGGCGACGAAGGCAAGATTTTATATGCAACATGGTGATTGGGGGAGGCATCCTGCCCGGCCGGACGATCTCATCGTGATCCAGGCCGCCACCGCCGCCGAAACCGTGCGTCATTTGAAGATGAGACATCGGGTCGCCTGTGGACTGAATCCAGCCAGCAGGACGAAATGCTTGCCAGATCACTCCGAATTCGGCTACTAGGAGCCTGCCCACCGCCATGACCACAACCACCGCCACTCTCGTCAGCATTGCCTGCGGCTATCTTTGCGGCTCCATCCCGTTTGGATACCTCGCCGGGAAATTGAAAGGCATCGACATTCGCCTGCACGGCAGCGGCAACATCGGCGCCACGAATGCGATCCGCGTGCTGGGGAAGGGGATCGGCATTCCGGTCTTCCTTCTCGACATGTTCAAGGGCTGGCTGCCGGTCTGGCTGGCGGCGGGCTGGATCGCGCACGCAGGTGCTTCGGTCGAAATGGTCTCCTTGGGCAAAGTGCTGGCAGGTTTCGCCGCCGTGCTGGGCCACATGTTCACCTTCTGGCTGGGCTTCAAAGGCGGCAAGGGCATCGCCACCACGGGCGGTGTGTTGCTCGGCATCTCACTGGCCGGGATGATCGGTGGCTGGGTCGGCTTTCTCACGTTTCTCTTCGCGTTTCGTTATGTCTCGCTCGGTTCGCTGGCCGCGGCGATCGGCGTTCCCACGGCGATGGCCATTCAAATGTGGCGTGAAGGCCGTTGGGATTACGTGCTGCTCAGCTTTGGCCTCGTGGTGATGGTTCTGGCCTTCATCCGGCATCGTTCGAACATCCAGCGCCTGCTCGCAGGCACGGAGAGCAAGGCCTTCACGAAAAAGACGCCGCAATCATGATTCAATCCGCCACAGTCATCGGTGCCGGAAGCTGGGGCACCGCACTTGCTATCCTGCTGTCATTGCGCGGCCTCCAGGTGCAGTTCTGGGGGCGCGATGCCGAATTGATGGCTCAGATTCGCGCGACACGTCGCAACGAGCGCTATCTGCCGGACTTGGTGCTGCCGGACAACATCGTGGTCACGTCCGATCTCGCGGCATTGCAGCCTGCCGGCATGCTCGTCTTCGTCGTGCCGTCCAAGGCGATGCGCAGTACGGCGGAACTCGTCGCGCAAAGCAGCGCGGCCTCTAAAGCGCGTGTGCTGGTCTCCTGTGCCAAAGGCATCGAACTCGAAACTGGCCGCCGCATGAGCGAGATGATCGGCGAATCGCTCCCTAGCATTCCATTGGCCGTGTTAACCGGCCCCAATCATGCCGAGGAAGTCGCCAACAAGCTCGCCACCGCCGCTGTCGTGGCATGTGCCGACGATGATATTGCCAAGGCAGTGCAGTCCTGCTTCACCCTGCCATTTTTCCGCACCTACACCACCGATGACATCATCGGAGCCGAATGGGCCGGGGCGATGAAGAATCCCTATGCCATCGCTGCCGGCATGGCGCTCGGTTTGAAACTCGGCGACAACGCCATCGCCGCGCTCGTCACTCGCGCACTCGCCGAAATGGTGCGTCTCGGTGTCGCTGAAGGCGGCAGGATCGAAACCTGCTACGGTCTAAGCGGCGTTGGCGATTTGATGGCGACGTGCTACTCCGAGCACAGCCGCAATCACCGCGTTGGCCTCATGCTTGGCCAGGGCAAGGCGCTTGATGACATCATCGCCAGCACCCGCATGGTCGCCGAAGGCGTGCCGAACACCGCCAGCCTGCATCGTGCCGCCAAAGCACGCGGTGTGCGCACACCGCTGCTCGACGAGATCTACGCCATCCTGCATCAAGGCAAGTCTCCCAAGGACGGCATGCGTGCTCTGCTTTCCCGCGATCCGCGACCAGAGGCGGATTGAATCACGCCACCGGCAGCACCTGCGGCTTCAGCACCGCCACCTGCATCGGTTCGAGCACGGTTTTGAGCCGCTTAAACATCGCGTCATCCTCGTAGGTACCCACGATGGCGCCGCCACTGCCGGTGAATTTGGCGCTGGCGCCCACGCTGCGGGCGCCTTCGATCATATCGACATTGCCCTGGCTGAGTTTGCAGATGCGGCGGCGCAAATCGAAGTTCTCGTTGAGCAGCGGACCGATTTCACGGCCACGGCCTGCGACCAGCATGTCGCGTACGCGTTGGGCGAGGTCGCCCCATTGATGCATCGCGCTCACCACGTCTATTTCTCCGCGATTCCAGCGTCCGCGCAGATCATTGTGCAGGACCTCGGTGCCCTCGCTGAGGCGCGTGGTGTAGGCCACATAGACCGGCGGCAGCGTGGAAGGATCGAGTTCCTCATAGATTCCGTGGCCGTTCCGGGCGATGTGCTCCCGGTCGAAGTTCATGAACACCATGCCTTCGTAGTTCTGAATCACGCGGTCCTGCAAACCAGCCGGGATGCCAAGTTCCTCGTTTTCCACGGCCAGAACCAAGGTGGGAATGATCTCCTTCGGGATTTCGACGCCGTAGAAGTCCATCAAAGCACGCCAGCAGGCGGTGATGATCGCACTGGAGCCGGCCATGCCGACTTGGGGAGGGATATTGGTACGATACCGCAGTGTGAAATTGCGGTCGTGCATCGGAATGCCGTTCTTCTGGCAGTATTCGAAGAAACGCTTCACACCCGCTTTCAGCAGGCGGATGCCTCCGTAGTAGCCGAACTGCCGCACGTTGCGTGTCAGCTCTTCGATGCTGTCGAACACTGAATCATCTCGTTCGCTCGGCGAGATGCGCAACTCAGGCGATTCAAATAGCGTCACCTCGGCCCAGAAATCACGGATGATGAAGGAAACGGTCTTGCCGAAGTAGCCGTCTGACGGGTTTCCGATTAGACCCGCACGGGCATAGGCTTTCTTTTTGAAGAGCATGAGGTGGTTGGGCGGGTGGAATAAAACGCGAAGGCTAACGACTGCCCTCTGTGCTGACAAGATTAAAGACGTTCGTTGATTCAATCCCGATTTGAGGCCATGAGCGGAGTCCATTCACATGTCTGACCCCAACGGCTATGAACTCCTCGACAGCGGCGCTTTTCAAAAGCTGGAGCGCTTTGGCAGCGTCGTGCTCTCACGACCTTGTGCGCAAGCCGTCTGGCAGCAGACTTTGCCCAAAGCCGACTGGCAAAAGGTGACCGCCACCTTCTTCCGCGAGGGTGGCAATCAATGGCGTGGCCGCGACAAACTGCCCGAAACCTGGACCATCGAAGTTGATGGCACGAAATTTCAGCTCAGTTCCACGGACTTCGGTCACCTCGGCATCTTTCCCGAACAGCGCGATCAGTGGCGGCGCATTCGCGAAACGTGTGAGGAATATGCCAAGCGAAATGGCAGGCCTGCTCGTGTGCTCAATCTCTTCGCCTACTCCGGCGGCAGCACGCTGGCCGCAGCGCTGGCGGGTGCCGAAGTCTGTCACGTCGATGCCTCGAAGGGCATGGTCGATTGGGCGCGCAAGAATGCCACGCTCAACGGTCTCGAAGAAAAGCCCGTGCGCTGGATTGTGGACGACGTGACGAAGTTCCTGGAGCGTGAACTGCGCCGTGAACGCCAATACGACCTGCTCATCCTCGATCCTCCCAGCTACGGTCGCGGAGCGAAGGGCGAAGTCTTCAAAATCGAAAACGATCTGCCACCGCTGCTTGCCTTGCTCGGCAAACTCTTGTCGCCGCAGCCGCTCGGCGTTCTGCTGTCCTGCCACACGCCGGAACTCACGCCCATCTCGCTCCATCACCTGCTCCAGCAGCAGTTTGGCCGAACCAGCGGCACGGTGGAGCATGGCGAGATGCAGCTTCGTGGTGCAGCGAACGTCCTGCCGCTGCCCAGTGGCAGTTTTGCCTGGTGGCTCGCCTGATTGACCATTCGACATTCCACATTCGTCATTCGACATTTCGTCAGATGCTCCCCTTCCTCCTCCGCCGCGCCCTCAGCAGCGTGATCGTGATCTTCTGCGTGATCTCGATCACGTTCGTGCTCGCACGCATCACGAAGGGCGGCCCGTTTGACAAGGAGAAGGAGCCGCCGCCGCACATCAAGGAGGCGCTGCTCACGCGCTACAAGCTCAATGGGACCGTCTGGGAGCAATACACCGCCTATGTCGGCTCTTTGATGCGTTTCGACCTCGGTTTGTCCACGCGCTATCGCGACTGGCGTGTCTCCGAGCTGCTGCGGCAAAAAATGCCGAACTCCTTCGCGCTCGGCACGCTGGCCTTCGTCATCGCAAGCTGTGCAGGCGTCCTGCTCGGCAGTCTGGCTGCAATGAAGAAGGACACATGGACGGATCGTGCGGCCATGTTCGGTGCGCTGCTCTCCATTTCGATTCCCTCGTTCATCAGCGGCCCGTTTTTAATCGCCGTGGTAGCGCTAGGTCTTGGCTGGCTGCCCGTCGGCGGTTGGGGCACAGCACAGCAGATGATCCTGCCTGCAATCTGCCTCGCCGCTCCCTACATCGCCTATGTCGCCCGTTTGATGCGCAACAGCCTGCTCGATGTCCTCAAAAGCGACTTCCTGCGCACCGCACGCGCCAAAGGCCTCACCGAAACGCAGGCCGTGGCCAGACATGCCGCGAAAGTCGCGATCCTGCCTGTCGTGACCTTCCTTGGGCCGCTTGCCGCGCATCTGCTCACGGGTTCGATGATCGTCGAAAGCGTCTTCAACATTTCCGGGGCCGGCATGATCTTTGTGAACTCGATTCAGAACCGCGATGTCTTCCTGCTCAGCGGTGCCGTCATCGTTTACTGCGTGCTGCTTGTGCTCTTCAACCTGTTCGTGGACGTGCTCTACACGCTGCTGGACAAACGCATCAAACTCTATGCCTGATGCCGTCGTTCCAGCACGAATCGCGCGGCCCGACGGCTGGCAGATCCTCAAGCGCAACCGCACGGCGCTCATCGCGCTCGGCTTTCTCGCCGCGCTGTCGCTCATCGCCATCGTGGTGCCCATGCTGCTGCCAGAGTCGTTGAAAGTCACTAGCAGCGCCTCGTTCGTGCCGCCGATGCAGCGTGCGGTGGAAACCTCCGCACTGCACGTCCTCGGAACCGATGTGAACGGCCAGGACATGCTTTACCGCATTCTGGCTGGTGCGCGTGTGTCACTCGGCGTGGGTCTCGTCGGTGCTCTTATCAGTCTCGTCATCGGCACGCTCTACGGCATGGTCAGCGGTTATGCGGGTGGCCGGGTCGATGCGATCATGATGCGCACGGTCGAAGTGCTGCAATCCGTGCCGCGCATCCTGTTCATCATGATCCTCATTGCCGCGCTTGACGACTACGTGAAGGAATGGATCGACGGTTGGCGCCTGCTCGCGCAGAAGAGCAACTGGCAGGATACCGCTGAATCCATGAGCGATTTGAAGGCCTACTCGAAGGTGCTGGTGATGATCGTCTCCCTCGGCCTCGTCGAATGGCTGACCATGGCCCGCATCGTGCGTGGTCAGGTGCTCGTGCTGCGCGAGATGACCTTCGTCACCGCGTCACGCGCGATGGGACAGAGCAGTTGGGGCGTCCTGCGCCGTCACCTGCTGCCGAACCTGAGCACCATCATCCTCACCTACCTCACGCTGACGATTCCCGCCGTCATCCTCGACGAATCCTTCCTCAGCTTCCTCGGTCTCGGCATCGAAGACCCCGCCGCAAGCTGGGGATCGCTCCTCAAAGACGGCGCACAGGTCATCAACCCGCTCGAAAGCAAGTGGTGGCTCCTCGTTTTCCCCGCCCTTCTCATGTCCGCCAGCCTCCTCGCCCTCAACTTCCTCGGCGACGGCCTGCGCGATGCCTTTGATCCGAAGAGCGGGGAGTAGCCATGCATTCAGAACCGGAGTTCAACAGGAGATAACAAAGAGAACGGAGAATTCAGAAACTCTATTGTCTTCGTTATCTTCTGTTCAATCAGATGCTTTTCAGCCTCTCGACAAATCCAATTCCTCAAGGTAGAATCACGCCATGACTGCCACTGTGGAACGCATCAAAAAGGAAATTCGAGGCCTCGATCCCTCGGATGTCGAAGCGCTGCTTCGTGATCTTCAAAATGAATACGTGATGCCGTCTCCTGTCGATGCTGATGAGGCGTCCGTTGAAGCCGAATGGGCTGCGGAGATCGACCGCCGGGTGCAGGAGATCGAAGACGGCACCGTCCAGTTGCTCACCGCCGAAGAGTCTGAGCGCCGCGTGGACGCCGTGTTTGCCAGACACGGGATTCAACGCCGCATCGCATGACCCCGTGGAATATCCATCCGGCGGCGGAAGACGAATTGGAAGCAGCGTTCGAGCACTACCTCAGCGTGGACGTTGAACTGGCTCATTCCTTTGATGAACACTATCGCCGCTATCGCCAGCAGATCTGCGAGAGCCCGCTGCTGTTCAATCTCCGCCGCCCACCCACCCGCCGGGCAAACCTCAAGCCCAGTTTCGGCGAATACTACATCGCTTACATGATCTGGCGGGAGAAGGTCGTGATTCTCGCCATCGCCCACGCCAAGCGCCGCCCCTACTACTGGCGCAAGCGCATCAATGAGGCGAAGCAGATGTTCTGATCCGCCAGCCACCTCGCCAGCGAAGGCCTGCGTGATGCGTTTGATGCGAAGAGCGGAGAGTAATTTGGCTTGCAAATTAGTTCCAAATCATCATCACGATCCACCAGATTATTATACCAACTGTCGTCCATAAAGCTGCATAGGCGATCTTGGCAGTTGGCGTACGCTTAGAAAAACGATGACCGCATGCCCTGCACTCAAAGTCGTGTGGTGTAGATTCGCGATGAAGCCACGCCAAGGGCAAGGAGAGAATCGCCACGCAGCCGGACGGATAGAGCGCATAGCGTTTGCCATGAGAAATGACCTGAGTGCTCTGGCATTTGGAACAAAAGAGCCGATGAGAGGATGGTGATTCCATGGCTTTCGGAAATTTTGAAAATCAATGCGCCTGGAGCCAATTCAAGCCTGTGCCAGCTTCGACTTCAACCGGCACGCCTTCGAGTGGCAGCGCGTTTTTCATCGCATCGAGAATGATCGCGCGAGCTTGATCGACCTCGCTCTCGGGCATTTCGAAGAGGAGTTCATCGTGGACTTGGAGGAGCATGCGGGTTTTCAGGCCGGCTTTTTTCAAGGCGGTGGCGACCTGGATCATGGCGAGCTTGATCATGTCGGCGGCGGTGCCTTGGATGGGGGTGTTCATGGCGACGCGTTCGGCGGCTCCACGAATGGTGGCGTTGCCGCTGGTGATGTCGCGGATGGTGCGGCGGCGGCCGGTGAGGGTTTCGACGTAGCCGCGGTTTTTGGCGTCCTCGACGATCTGCTCCATGAAGCGCTTCACGCCGGGGAACTGCTTGAAGTAGTTGTCGATGATGGTGGCGGCCTCGCCACGCGGGATGCCGAGGCGCTGGCTCAGGCCGAAGGCGGAGATGCCGTAGATGATGCCGAAATTGACCATCTTGGCGGTGCGGCGCATCTCGGGCAGCACGCCGTCGAGTTCGACGCCATAAACGCGCGCTGCGGTGGCTTGGTGAATGTCGAGACCTTGGGCGAAGGCTTCGATCATGGCCTTGTCACCGCTGAGCGCGGCCATGACGCGGAGTTCGATCTGCGAGTAGTCGGCGCTCATCAAGACCCAGCCATCGAAGCCGGGCACGAAGGCTTTGCGGATCTCGCGGCCGAGGTCGGAGCGGATGGGGATGTTTTGCAGGTTCGGATCGCTCGATGCCATGCGACCGGTGGCGGCCATGAGTTGATGGAAAGTGGTGTGGACGCGGCCGGTGACCTTTGAAACGGCATGCGGCAGCGCTTCGACGTAAGTGTTGTTGAGCTTGGTGACCTCGCGGTAGTCGAGGATGTCCTGAATGATGGGATGCAGGCCGGTGAGCGACTGCAAGACCTGCTCGTTCGTTTGATACTGGCCGGTGGCGGTCTTCTTCGGCTTCTCGATGAGTTTGAGGCGATCAAACAACACCTCGCCGAGCTGTTTGGGGCTGTTGAGGTTGAACGGGCCGCCTGCGGTCTCGTGGATGCGCTTTTGCAGTTCGACGGCTTTCTTGTCGAGTTCGACGCCGTATTCGCGTAAGGCCTGCACGTCGATCTTCACGCCGAAATTCTCCATGCTGGTGAGCACAGGCAGCAAAGGGGACTCGATGGTGTCAAACACACGCGTCTGGCCATGCGGAGCCATTTCAGGCCGCAGTTTGGCTGCAAGCTGCCAGGTGACGTCGGCGTCCTCGGCGGCGTAGTCGGCGACTTTGCGCGCATCTTCTACCGCCACGTCGGCCATGGTCGATTGGCTGAACAAATCGTCCTTCTCGACGCCGATGAGCGCCGTGATGGGCACGGGCGTGTAGCGCAGGTAAGTCTCCGAGAGGAAGTCCATGCCGTGGCGCTGCTCGGGCTCGATCAAGGCATGCGCGAGCATGGTGTCGAAATACGGGCCACTGACCTCGACGCCATGCGCGAGGAGCACGCTGAGGTCGAACTTGAGGTTGTGGCCGATCTTCTCGATGCCTTCACGCGTGAGAACATCGCGGAATTCTTCGAGCACGGCCTTCGCGGCGGCTTTGTCGCGTGGGAAATGCGCAAACCAGCCTTCATGCGCTTTCCACGAGAACGCGATGCCGACGATATTCGTGTCGCGTGGATCGAGTCCGGTGGTTTCGAGGTCGAAGCAGAAGGATTTCTGCTGGGCGAGCTGCGTGAGGAGGTTTTGGCGTTCTTCAGCACTCTGCACGAGATGATAAACATGTGGTGTGTCGGCGATGGTGGTGAGTTTCGCAGCGACAGGGGCTTCCACTTCCGCAGCAGCGAAAAGGTCGCTCGGCGCGGCTTCAGCAGCGGTTTTGCGGCCACGTCCTGCTTTGAAGTCATCGCCATAGAGCCGACGACCAAGAGCGTTGAACTCGAACTCGGTGAAGAAGGCCTTCAGCGCGTCGTCGTTGTGCGGTTTGAGGATGAGATCGGCGACCTGCGCGTCGTAAGGCGCGTCCACGAAGATGGTGGCGAGCTGTTTGGAGAGCAGGGCGTCGTCCTTGCTGGCTTCGAGCTTTTCCTTCTGCTTGCCTTTGAGCTGATCGGTGTTGGCGAGGAGATTTTCGACGCTGCCGAACTGCTGGATGAGCGCGGTGGCGGTTTTTTCGCCAAAGCCTTTCACGCCGGGGATGTTATCGACGGCATCGCCCATGAGCGCGAGGATGTCGATGACCTGCTCGGGGCACTTGATGCCCCAGCGTTCGCAGACTTCCTTCACGCCAAGGATTTCCACGTCGGCTCCCGCGCGGCCGGGTTTGTAGATTTTGACGTGCTCGGAGACGAGCTGGCCGAAATCTTTGTCCGGCGTGACCATGAAGGTCTCGATGCCTTCTTTCTCTGCTCGTTTCGCCAGGATGCCGATGATGTCATCGGCCTCGTAGCCATCACGCACGAGGATGGGCACGTTCATGGCCTCCATGAGGCGTTTGATCTGCGGGATGGCCATGCTGATGTCCTCCGGCATCTCCTCGCGCTGCGCTTTGTAGGCGGGAAACATCTCATGGCGCGGTGTGGGCGCGGAGGTGTCCAAGGCGACGGCCAGATGCGTGGGCTGCTGATTTTTGAGGATGTCGAGCAGCGTGTTGGCGAAGCCGTAGAGCGCGGAGGTGTTCAGCCCGTCGCTGGTGCGGATGGGGGCTTTGATGAAGGCGAAGTGCGCGCGGTAAAGCAGCGCCATGCCGTCGAGGAGGAAGAGGCGTTGGGACATTCGCCGCCAGACTAGGCGGGCAGCGGACACGCGCAAACGATGCTACTGTGGGCCAGATTGGGTCTCGCGCTGTTTTTTCTCCTCGATTTCGAGATCCTTCTCATGGTCGCGGGCCTTGGTAAGCGCGGCGGCAAGCAAACCGGTGGGAATGGCGACGATGCCGAGGCCGACAATCAGCACGAGCGAGGTGAAAATGCGTCCTCCTGCGGTGATGGGATAGGCATCGCCATAACCGACGGTGGTCAGAGTGACGACAGCCCACCACAGGCTATGGAAGACCGAGGCAAACACCTGCGGCTGCGCCTCGTGCTCGAACTGATAGATGCCCACTCCAGCGAGGTAGAGCACAATGAGAGCCGCGGCACCGAATAGGACGAGCTCCTCACGGGCATAACGAAAGGCCTGCTGGAAACGGCGGATCGCAGCAGAGTAGCGTGCCAGTTTGAAGATGCGGAAGATGCGCATGAGCCGGATGGCCCGCATGCTGCGCAGGTCAAAGGCAAGGCCGAGGTAAAAGGGGACGATGGAGATCAGGTCGATCACGCCCATGAATGAGCGGACATAGCCCATAGGCGGACGTGAGAGTGCCACACGAGTGACAAACTCGATGGTGAAGACCATGACGCTGAATGTTTCAAACCAGGCAAAGGCACGCTGCATGCCGGGACTGAGATCGGGGAGCGTCTCAAAGGCGAAGGCGATGAGATTGACCAGGATGAGGAGCTGAAGAAAGCCTTCGAGCCTGCCGAACTGAGCATGACCGCGTTTGTCGTGGGTGATCATGGCGGCAGTTTGAGCACGAAGAACGCATCTTCAAGCGCCTTGAAGAATCCGCGCGCGATCGACGATGGCACGACCGGCTTCGGTCTCGTCATTGACGACATGCGTGGCTCCGAGCCGTTTGAGACGCTCGACATCAGAGCTGAAACGCGCACGCGCGAGCACGGCGATGTCCGGGCGCAGCTCACGGATGACGGCGAGAGCCTGGGCGTTGACGGTGGCATCCGGGAAGGTGAGCGCGACGAGTCGCGCGTGCTTGAGGCGTGTCAGCTCCCACGTTTCCTGATGCGAGGCATCGGCAAAGAGCACGGTCTGGCCCTGGCGCTGAAGCTGGCGCACGGTTTCAGCATTCAACTCGACCACAAGCGTCGGCACACCGGCGTCGAGCAGGGCCTTGTTGAGCTTTTCGCCGACGGGACCGTGTCCGCAGATGATGGCGTGATCCGTGAGTCCCGCGACACGCTGGCGCAGAGTGCCTGCGTCGGATTTGACCGGCTTCCCACGGCCCCAGCCGCGCTTCACGAGCCAGTCACCGAGCGGCAGGCCGAGTTTGAGCAGGGCAGGGAGGAGGCCCATCGAGAAGGCGCTGGCGACGAGCAAGGTCTGCTGCGTCTCGACGCTCCAAAGATTCGCGGCCCCGGCCTGCTGGAGCAGCACGAGTGAAAACTCCCCCGCGCTGCACAGGCCGATGCCTGCCATGAGCGACTGGCGACGCGCCAGGCCGAGATAACGGGCGATGAAGGTGATGACCCCTGCCTTGATGAGCATCAGGACGGTGGTGAGGGTACAGATGGGCAGCCAGAGTTGCGCGGCGGCTTTCAGGTCGATCATCAGGCCAACGGAAACGAAGAACAGAGTGAGGAAGAGATCCTTCAAGGGCATCACGTCCGCGAGAATGCGGTGCTTGAAGATGGATTCGCTGACTGCCAAACCGGCGACGAAAGCACCGAGGGCCAGGCCGAGACCGAGCAAGCCGCCGATGAAGGCGAGGCCGACACAACTGCCGATGACCGTGAGGGTGAAGAGTTCGCGGCTGCGTGTGCGCGACACCGCATTGAGCACCCACGGAATGATCCAGCGTGCCGCCACGCCGGACAGGACCACAAACAAGCCACCGCGCAGAGCGAGCGAGCCAAGGCGTGGCATGAGCGCTGCCTCCACTCCTGGCTGCGGCAGCAACACAGGCAGGAACAAAAAGAAGACGATGATGAACAGGTCTTGAAAAATCGCCACGGCCAGCGCCATGCGCGCACCGGGACTGGCTTCGAGACCCATGTCCTGAAAACTTTTCAAACTGACCGCCGTGGAACTCATGGCGAGCGCCACGGCGACAATCACCGCCGCCTGCCACGGCAGATGCAGCACGGTGGAGGCCGCTGCGGCAATGAGCATGCACAGCCCCATCTGCCAGCCACCGCCGACGAAGGCCTGGCGGCGCAGGAAGCGCAGTTCACCGAGGGAAAACTCCAACCCGAGCGTGAACATGAGCAACACCACGCCGAATTCCGCCATCTGCGAGACACGCTCATGCGATTCACCGCCACCGAGCAGGTCGAGCACACCTGAATTGGCGATGATGACGCCACAGATGAAGTAACCGGCCAGCATGGACTGCTGGAGCCTCAGGAGGAGCAGGGAAACCAGCACCACACCCGCCAGCATCAGCGCCAGCAGGGCAAACAACGGCGGAATGCCTTCCGCGGCGGCGATGTGGAATGTGAAAATCATGTGCGGACGGTTTTCGCCTCTATGCCGTCCGGGTTCAAGCCGTCAATGCCTCGGAGATTCATTCCGCTGCGATTTTTTACAGACTACTGGCGATAGAATTCCAGCGTCTGTGCCAGGCCATCCTTCCAAGTAACTTTGGGCTCGCAACCCAGCGCCGTGCGCAAGGCCGAGATGTCCGCCTGCGAGTGCCGGATGTCACCGGGACGTGCGGGCTCATGCCGTGCCACCAGATTTTGACGCGTCAGATCGTTGATGTCGGCGACGAGTTGATTGAGCGTGATGCTTTCTCCTGTGCCTGCATTGAAGACCTGCCCGGCCACACGTTCCGCCGGGGCTTCAGCGGCGAGCAGGTTGGCCTGCACGATGTTGTCGATGAAGATGAAATCACGTGACTGGCCGCCGTCCCCAAAGATCACTGGCGTCTCACCGCGCAGCATGAGGGTGCAGAACCGTGCGATGACACCCGAATAAGGAGAATCGAACGACTGACGCGGCCCAAACACATTGAAGTAGCGCAGCGCCACTGTGGGCAGGCCGTAAAGCTGATGGAAAAGCTGGCAGTAGCGCTCAGAGGCGTACTTTTGCAGTCCGTAGGGAGTGACCGGCGCAGGCGCGTGAGACTCATGCTTGGAGGCGGCAGAGCTGTCGCCATAGATGGCGGAGGAGGAGGCGAAGAGGAATCGCTTCACGCCTGCGTCCCGCGCCGCGATGAGCAGCTTCAGCGTGGCGTCCATGTTTTGCCGGTTGGTTTCCAGCGGGTGTGCCACGGACTGCGGTACCGAAGCGACTGCCGCCTGATGAAAAACCCAGTCACAGCCGGGAACGATTTGTGCCAGCAGGCTTTCATTACCAGCATCTCCTTGGATGACCTCCAAAGCACTGTTCCCGTTACTCCAGTCGAGGTTCTGACGATCACCGGTGCTGAAATCATCCAAGACCACGACAGTGGCTCCCATGCGGGAGAGTGTTTGGGCGATGTGGGAGCCGATGAATCCGGCACCGCCGGTGACGAGTACTTTCATGGCAGAGGGAGTGAAATCATGGCTCGCGGCGTTCGTCGCCGCTGAACTGCAAATGATAGAGCTTTTGGTAAAGCGGACAGCGGTCGAGCAATTCTGCATGTGTGCCACAGTCCAGAATGCACCCGTGCTCCATGACCACGATTTGATCCGCCTCCAGAATGGTGGAGAGGCGGTGGGCGATGGCGACGACGGTTCTGCCCTCAGAGAGCAGATGAATGGCTTCCTGGATGATTTTTTCGCTCTCGGTGTCGAGCGCGGAGGTGGCCTCGTCGAGGAGCAGGATCGGCGCATCGCGCAAAATGGCGCGCGCGATGGAAATCCGCTGCTTTTGACCGCCGGAGAGGTTGCAGCCGCCTTCGCCGACGATGGCATTGTAGCCGCCGGCGATTTGAGTGACAAACTCATGAGCATGCGCTTTTTGCGCGGCGGCGATGATCTCGTCCTCAGTCGCGTTGAGGCGTCCGTAGCGGATATTCTCGCGGATCGTGTCGTGGAACAGGAAGGTGTCCTGGCTGACGACGCCGATGTTGGCGCGTAATGAGTCCTGCGTGATGCTGCGGACGTCACGGCCATCCAGCATCACCGCACCCTGATCAGGATCGTAAAAACGCAGCAGCAGGGAGTAAAGCGTGCTTTTGCCGGCACCGCTGGGGCCGACAAAGGCGTAGAATTTGCCGGGATCGAGCTGCAACTGGATGTTGCGCACGGCGGGCGTCTCTTTTCTCACGCCGTCCTTGTCGCGGTAGAAAAAGGTGACGTTTTGGAAGCTTGCCGCGCCGGTGGCGCGGCCGATGTCAACGGCTCCAGGCGAATCCTCGATGTCCGGTCGGCGTTCGAGCAGCTCAAAGACCATGCCGGCGGCGATGGTGGTCTTTTGCAGCAGCATCTGCACACGGCTCAGCTCTTTCACCGGCGGGTAGATCTGTGTCAGCGCCATGACGAGCAGGAAGAAATTCTCCGCCTCCAGGCCACGTTCCCAGGCATACACGAGTCCGGCGGCGATCCCGAAGGAGGCGACGGTCTCCACGATGGGGCCGACGAGTTCCATGGCTTTCGTCCAGCGCACCATGTTGCGCGTCATGCTGGCGTTGGCACGGTCAAAGCGGGCCGCGGCATGGTCTTCGCGTGCATAAGATTTCACCAGCCGGATGCCGGCGAAGGACTCCTGCATGGCGACCATGAGGGCACGCGCATCGTATTCCTCCCTGGCTCCGTTTTTGCGCACGCGCTTGCCGATGCGGATGATTGGCACGAGACAGGCCGGGAACACAATGAGCGACATCAGCGTGAAGAGCCAGTCCTGTGCGAAAAGCACGACGAGGATCGAGATGATCGTGAGCGGACGCTGTGCCAGCGTTTGAATGAGCATCATGGCATTGCGCTGTACCACGCTGGTCTGGCTGGTGACCGTCTGCATCAGCTCGCCAGTCTTGGCACTGTTGAAGAAACCGGGGGACTGACGCAATACACTGCGAAAGGCGTCGCTCCGAATCTGGTACACGACCTTGCTGGTCACCCAGGCCTGCATGTAACTGGACAGATACCCCAGAAACCCACGGAGGAAGATCAGTACTGGGATGAAGGAACAGGCAATCATGACGCCGATGAATCCAACGGGCGTGTCGTTGTCCGCACCGATGATCTGAGCGATATTGATTTCGCCGATCAGGGGCAGCTTGGTCGGCTCACCCAGCGTGCGGGTCTGCCCTTTGAGGACAAGGGAGAAGATGAGTTGAAAACCGATGAGCATCACACCATTGAAGACGGCGCTGAGCATGCCCAGCATCAGGCTCAGAGCGAAACGTCCACGATAGGGAAGCATGTACTTCCACATGGCTTTCATGGTTTGTTTCACCACTGCGGACAGATGTGGATCGGACAGGTGAAGAGGGGCCGGGGCTTGTTTTTTGGGAGTGCTGGGCATCAACGTGCGGCACTAACCGCCGCAAGGCCGGACACTCAACAGGGAATTGCGCATGGTAATCTTCCAAGCAGATGGTTGACGCGGCTTTACAAGGCTGGCGCTTGAGGCTTTGATGCTCTCTGGCTTTCCATCCTCATCACATTTATGCCCGTCAGAGAAAAATCGTCCGCAGCCGTGCTGTCCTCATGGCAGAAAAAGCTACACAATCACAGCCTCAAAGTGGGGATCATGGGAATGGGTTACGTGGGACTGCCTCTCGGGCTGCTGTTCGCGGAAAAAGGCTTCAAGGTTGTCGGCGTGGATCCTGATGAGCGTCGCATCCGCACCTTGAATCAAGGACGGTCCCCGATCAGGCATATCAAAAACGAGCGTGTCAAAGCCGTGGTAAAGAACGGCACATTTCAGGCAACTGCGGCGCCATCTGGTTTGAGCGAGGTGGATGTGGTTCTGATCTGCGTGCCCACGCCATTGACGAAACAGCGTGAACCAGATCTATCCTATGTCGAGTCCGCCTCCGAGTGGGTGGCGGGAAACGTCAAGCCCGGCTGTCTCGTCATTCTGGAATCCACCACCTATCCGGGCACCACACGAGACATCGTGGCGCCCATTCTGAGAAAAGCGGGGCTCAAGCCCGGCACGAACGTGTATCTGGCCTACAGCCCGGAGCGCGAGGATCCGAACAACGCAAACTTCTCCACCGCCAGCATACCGAAGCTCGTTGGCGGTACGGACTCCACCAGTGGAAAACTGGCAGTCTTGCTGTATGAGCAGATCATCTCCAAAGTTATCCCCGTGACCAGTGCTGAGGTGGCCGAGGCCGCCAAGCTGCTCGAAAACATCTTCCGCTCGGTGAACATCGCGATGGTGAACGAATTAAAGATCGTCTTTGACCGCATGGGCATAGACATCTGGGAGGTGGTGAATGCCGCGAAGACCAAGCCATTTGGCTTCATGCCGTTTTACCCCGGTCCGGGACTCGGCGGGCACTGCATCCCGATCGATCCGTTCTATCTGACGTGGAAAGCACGTGAGTTCGACATCTCCACGAAATTCATCGAGCTCGCGGGCGAGGTGAATACCAACATGCCCTACTTCGTGATCTCCAAACTGCAGGACGCGCTTGGCAGCCGTGGCAAATCGCTGCGCGGCAGCCGTGTTCTTCTGCTCGGCCTTGCCTACAAGCGTGACGTCGATGACTTCCGCGAGTCTCCCACGCTCAAGCTCATGGAAATCCTGGAGCGCAATCAGTGCCGGGTGACTTTCCACGATTCGTTCATCCCGCAATTCCCAGGCGATCATCATTTCCCCGCCCTGAAGCCGCGCAAGAGCGTGCCGCTTACCCGGAAAAACGTTGCCGAAGCCGATGCAGTGCTCATCTGCACAGATCACTCCAACGTGGACTACCGCTCGCTCGCCCAGTGGGCCTCCATCATTGTCGACACACGCAATGTCATGCCCTCCGGTGGCAAAAACGTCTTCCGTGCCTGATGAATCCGCGTGACATCAATGACTTGTGGGAAACTCCTGACGCACCGGCCTTCATCATCGCCGAGGTCGCGCAGGCGCACGATGGCAGCCTCGGCTCTGCGCATGCTTACATCGACGCGATTGCCAAGACCGGCGCGGATGCGGTGAAATTTCAGACGCATATCGCGGCGGAGGAAAGCTCCGAACTCGACACCTGGCGTGTGAAATTCAGCCGCCAGGACGCTACGCGCCATGATTACTGGCGTCGCATGGAGTTCACCGAGCCTCAGTGGCTCGAACTCAAGCAGCACGCGGAGGAGAAGAGCCTCGTTTTTCTGAGTTCGCCGTTCTCGCTTGCTGCCATCCGCCTGCTGGAGCGCGTCGGCATGCCGGCGTGGAAGGTTGCCTCCGGCGAGGTCACGAACCGTTTGTTTCTCGACGCCATGATCGCCACAGGCAAGCCCGTGCTCGTGTCCAGCGGCATGAGTTACATAGAGGAAATGGACGCCACGGTGGCTTTGTTGAAGGTCGCGCAGACTCCTGTGGCCGTGTTCCAATGTACCACGGCCTATCCTTGTCCACCGGAGAAAATCGGCATCAATCAGATCGCCGAGCTGGCCGCTCGTTATGGTTGCCCGGTGGGGTTGTCGGATCATTCCGGTACGCCTTATCCCTCGCTTGCTGCTGTCACGCTCGGGGCGAAGCTGATCGAGGTTCACATCACCTTCAGCCGTGAATTGTTCGGGCCGGATGTTTCAGCATCGCTCACCACGCAGGAATTCACGCACATGGTCGAAGGCGTGCGGTTCATCGAAAAAATGATGGCCAGCCCGATGGAAAAAAATGCTTCCGCAGACCAGATGGAGCCGCTCCGCCGCATGTTTGGCCAGAGTCTCGTCGCCGGGGCTGATCTGCCCGCTGGAGCCGTGCTCACGCGTGAAAACCTCTCCTGCCGCAAGCCCGGTCATGGCATCTCCGCCGCTGATGTGAATTCAGTGATTGGCAAGAAACTCAAGCATGCCGTGAAGGCGGCCCAGTTTCTGAGTTTGGACGATTTTCAGTGACGCGCCTGGTTGATGACGGTCTGGTAAAACTCCGCGAGTTCGCGGCTGTAATCGCCGAGCATTGGCAGTTCGGATTTGCGGCGTTTTTGGTGCTCCAAAATGGCGGCACGGAAGGCGGCGTCTTTCAACACGCGCCACACTGTGTCCGCGTAACCATCCACATCGTTCACCTCAAACAACGCCGGATGACCGGAGCCGAGCACGGCCTCGTTGCCTTCAATGCGAGAGGCCACGATGGGCAGATCGCAGGCCAGCGCCTGGAGCAGGGCCATCGGTTGTCCTTCCCACGTTGAGCCCAATGTGAACACATCCAGAGCCTGCATCCATGGGGCGATGGGGCGGCGCGCGCCCATGAGCTCAAAATTCGTCAACCGCATCTGCTGCACGGCTTCGGTGATGCGCGCACGCTCCCCCCCCTCACCAAAGGCAAGAAAACGGCCGGTGAAACCCCGCTCGCTGAGCCTGGCGGTCATCGCAACATTCAACAGATGATTCTTCGGTGGAGTAAGCGACGCGACGGTGCCGACGAGTGGCCGGCCGGCTTCCATACCAAGGGATTGCTGCAATTTCACAGGGTCGGCCGCTGGGTAAAAGGTTTCCTCATCCACCGGATTGGTGAAGACGCGCACGTTTTCCGGCGGGATGCCGAACACGCGGCACAAATCCTCACGGGTCTGCGCGGAGAGTGTGATGTGGGCTGCCGCACGGCGGGCAAGCGCACGCAGGACGATTTTCCGCCGCCAGCGCATTTCCGCATAGGTCTTGTGATGATGCAGCACGGCAGGGATGCCGGCGCGGTGTGCCGCGAGCACGCCATAGACATGCGCGTTATAGACATGTGTGTGGACGAGCTGGATGTCCTGCTCGCGCAGCCATTTGGCGAGCTTTAGGACGGCTCCGAGGCGGAAGCGTTTTCCTGGAACCCAGGGCAGAAGTTCCACCATACCAGGGAACCGCTGTTGCAACGACTCACCGACCTTGCCCAGCTCTTGCAGGCAGACGACGCGCATTTCCACGCCTGAAGGAGCGGTTCGCAGGATGTCGCCCACCAAATCTTCGGCGCCGCCCACGGGCATGCGGATGAACACGTGAGCTATCTTCATGAACCGCGGCTGGGAGAAGAAAAAATGCGACGACAGGCGGGAATCATGCATGAATGCAGAGTTGTGATCGAACCCCGCCTTCCATTGCTCTTGTCACCGGATTTCCCGGCGGACTTGTTGTGTCCTCTAAAGGTCATGCGCGCTTGTGAAATGATGAACAGCATGCTGCGGGCAGGCGCGGCGGCAAGCACATCCTCGCTGCTTGGAGAGTTCTGAACTGTCTGACTTCCTATGAGCCAGCTTTTGACACGCAAGATTCATGACTGGTATGCAGGCCTTGCATCCTCAGTTTCCAAGCTCAGGCGCACGGAGAAGCCCCCCGTGGATGCCTTGATCGAACAATGGCAGATTCAAACCGCAGGGGAGCATGTTTTCGACAACCGCTTTGAAGCAGAGGTGCTGGGCACTGCGGAAAACACGACGCGTTACTGGTGGCCGGATGCCTCGGCCTATCGGCTGCGTAACGTCCGGTTGGCAGGCGGGGCGGGGCAGGTGTACTTCCAAAACGGAGAAATCTTCAACGTGGATCCTCTCACGCGCAGGGAGAAGAAGGATCGTGTGCTGCGCAGGCCGGTGCCGGGCATGAGACATGAGGTGAAGGGGCCGCTGCTGCACCTGTGCGGACCGAATTCCGAGAATCACGGCCATTTCATCCTCGATTACCTGCCGAAGTTGATGCCTTTTTTGGAACGTTTTCGTGCCGAACCGCGTGCCCGCATTCTGCTGAGCCCCGGGCGAAAAAAATGGCAGTGCCGTTACCTGGCGCGCTTCGGTATTCCTGAGGATCGGGTGATTGAGGCAGGCTATGGCACGCTGGCTGCGGATGAACTGTGGTATGTGCCGATACTGCATGCGGAGGACGGAGTGGCCAAGTTGTCAGCTCCTAGGAACCATTTCGCGGCCCGAGATGCGCTGGCGGCGGAGCCAGATTCCAAGGACGCACCACTGTGCATATTCGCTTCACGTCTGGATGCACCGAACAAAAAACTGCTCAATGAAGAGCGTCTGGCAGAGAGGGCGCGAGAAATTCTCGGTGACGTCCGCACGATCAAGCTCTCGGAGCACTCACTGGCGGAACAGTTGCGGTTGTTTGCGTCAGCCACCGTCATCATCGGAGCGGTGGGGCAGAATTTGACCGAGGTGCTCTGCGCCACCGGCAAACTGGTACTGGTGATGACTGTGGAGGAAAAAATTCTGCCGGGCAGACGGTCCTGGGGGAGGGCGTACCACAATCTGGCGCTGCTGGGCGGCAACAAGGCCGTGCTGCTGACCCGCGACACGCCGTGGGATGCGGACCGCAACTGGTCGTTCAATGAGGACCGGTTTGCCGACGTGCTGGCGCGTGCGTGGAAGTTGTTTCAACAAGACAGGGCATTTGCTGGGAGATGAAGACACTGGCGGTTTATCACAAGCAACTGGGCGACACGCTGCTGCTTCAATCGGCGCTGGCCAGGCTGGCGCGTCAAGATGGTGAGCCGGTCGGTCTCGTTGCCCGGCCTGGTTTTGCCGATCTCGTCAGCCTCATGCCTGACGTGAGGTGTGTGTCCTGGAGGAACGCACCCGCCGTGGAGCGTCTGCTGGCTTACGACGCCGGTGACCGCAGCTCTTTTGTGAGTCTCTGGTGCCGAGCCCGGACAAAGCACCTGCTGACTTTTAGCAGCTTTTACGTACGCTTCTTTCATCGCTGGATCTTTGATCACATTCATTTGCGCGATCAGGTGCAGATGTATCGGGGGCTCTACTTTTGGTCCATCACACCTGGAGAGGTGGAAGATGCTCTCGAACCGCCAAAACTGAATCAGCCGCCTGAAGACTGGCTGCCCAAGGGGCTGCCAGCCGAACCCTACCTGCTGATCCATGCGACCTCTGCCTGGCAACGCAAGTGCCTGCCTGCACAGTCGTGGCGGCCGGTCATTGAACGAGTCAAACAAATGACCGGACTGCCGGTGGTGCTGACCGGGGGCGCTTCCGAATGGGAGCGCGGACTGTGTGCCGAGATAGCAGACGGAATACCAAGGGTGACCAACTTCGGAGGTCAGACCAATCTGCGGGGCATCATGGCCGTGGCCTCACGGGCGACGCTGGTGCTGGCGGTGGACGGCTTCGTGTCGCATCTCGCTTCCGCATTTCGACGGCCCTGCATGACCCTGTTTGGCCCCACCAATGTGAATCACTGGCACATGACCGCCCCATGGACGTGCGCGGTTTATCCGGGCAATGACCCTGCCGCAGCGAAGGGCCGCAAGATAAGCGACATCACCATTGAGGGTTTGCTGGGACGAACGGAAGACTGGCTGCGGGGAATCAATTTTCCGCCTTGATGAAGCGCACCGCAGAACTGACGACGCCGTTGTTCTCTTTCAGCAGGCGTTTGGTTTCGAGTGAGGATCTCAGGCGCACGTAACGTTTCAAGATGCTGCGGATGAAACGGGCGAAGACATTGTCTCCCTGTGGTGGATAAGGACGCCTCCAGAGGTCTGGGCGGATATTGTTGGCGCGCACATAGTCAATGCCGTCCTTCTGCCAGAAGCGTTTGACAACCTCGATGTAGGAGACGAGACCGGCGGCGTTTTCGGTCATGTAGAACAGTTTTTCCGCCCTGCCGCCGCGGATGAGCTTTCGGATGTGTCCTTCGGTGTGCCAGATGTTGAGCTGAACCTCGGCGCAAAGTTTTTGAAGATAGGTGGTGCGCCAGATGCCGGCATGAAATCCGGCCGACTGCGCGGCATCTGTGATGGGGGCAATCAACGCCGGAGGATCGTTTTCTGGGGCGGGTGCTTTAGGTCGCAGGCAGACCCAGTTGCCATCCTGATTTTTCAGCGGGTGGTAAACATCAGCAAGCCGTTGAACGGGCATCGGCTTGGTGAGCATGAAGTCATCCAGGAAGCAAAAGACGTATTCGGACGGCACTTGGGCAAGCCCTCTGGCGATACCGTCAGTCCAGGAAGTGTCCTCGCCGACTTTGACAGTGATGACGCGAGGATCGTCATACGACAGGTGGTTGGTCAGCAAATAGACGGGAGTGGGAACATCCGGCCAGTGTTTGAAGAGAAAGTGGAAAAACAGCGGCCACATGTCGCAGTATAAGTCGCAGGAAAAGACGGCGACTTTGAGATCTGGGAGATCTGGAGGGGAGGGGGCTGTTGTCTGCATGACGGAATCAGGAGCGGGTCAAGGTCGAGGGGTTTTCTAGGACTGGGTCAGCAGTGTTTCGGCGGTTTGAAAATCCGACTCCGTGTCGATGTTAACAAAGGCGTGGTTCACAATGCAAGCACCCGCATGGGTGCCGTAGATGCTACAGGTTTCCATGAGGCAACTGCGGGTGAAGGCATAGCAGATGCCGTTGCGGTAATAGAGCGGTTCCAATTGCTGCCGGGCGATGATTTGGTGTCCGCGGCTGTCCCAGAGATCGAGTTTTCCCTCGTCGATGCGGAGCACTTTCAAGGGATGGAATTTGAGATCAATGGGCGACACGGTCCACACGGCGTCATGGCCGTCCGCCACCAGTTTGTCGATGCAGGCGTCGATGTCTTCTGGCAGCCGGAGGGGGGAGGTTGGCTGCAGCATGAGAATGATGTCATAACGACAGCCGTCCGCCGCCTCGGCCTGTTCCAAGGCGTGCTGTAGAACCGGGAGATCGCTGATGCGGTCGCCGGAGAGATCATCGGGACGTGGACCGAGGCAGGCAAGGCCATGCTCCGTGGCAATGCGCGCGATTTCCGTGTGATCTGTCGAAACCACGGCACGGTCGATGCGTGGCACCTGCTGGATGACCCGTGCGGTGTGGGCGATCAAAGGCAGACCCGCGAGCAGCTTGATGTTTTTGAGCGGCACGCCCTTGCTGCCGCCCCGGGCGGGCACCACGGCAAGGATTCGAAGGTTTTCGTGCATCAGGAGATGGTGGTGGTGGAGGTGAGGTGTGCGTCGATCTCGTTGCAATCGATGCGCCGGAGACGGTCATGGGGGACCTGTGGGGTGTTCCACCCGCGATCATACGTGAAGGCCGCGCGGATGCCTGCGCCAGCGATGAAGCGGCGGGTGTCCGACGGCAGCGACCACTCGCTGCCATAGGGATAAGCCAGCCATGACGGCGTGATGCCGAGGTCTTGCAGGAAGCGCTTGTTCGTGTCGATGTCTGCGAGCAGACCCGCGTGGTCAAAACGGGAGAAGGGTTGATGAAGATGGCCGTGGCAGCCGATCAAGTGCCCACGTTCGGCCATGGCGCGGATCTCATCACGCGAAAGGTAGGTGCGCCGGCAGAACTCCTCCTCGTCCAGACCGTGGGCAGGCAGCATGCGGGTGGTTACATCGTCCACGCATTCGTACGGCAGGGTGAAGTTGATCAGGTATTTCAGCACCTGATGTTCTGGGGCGTCGAACTGGTAGGTTTCGGTGGCGGCCTTCTGGACGTCCGCAGGAGGCGAGGCGAGCACAGCCTGCCAGTTGGCTGGAAGCAAGCTGGAGAACTGATGCAGAAAATCCTCCGGTGGCGTATGAGCGCGGAGCCAGTGCACCTTGTGAACCGGCAGCGCCCGGCCTTCCAGTGCCGGACGCGAGCAGACAAAGAAGGCGCCACGCAGGCCGAGTCGTTCGAGTTCAGCCGCTGCATGAAGATGGTCGCGGAGGCCGTCATCGTAGGTGAGCAGCACGGAGGAAGTTGCGGGTGGAGCGCCGTTCATCCATGACTCGAACTGGTCAGGTGTGATGATGGGGTAGTGGCTCCTGAGCTTTTCGATTTGATGCAGAAACAGCTCCGGTGTGACCGGGTGGATGCCAGGGTGGGGGATGTTCTCCTTCCCGCGCACGTAGTGATAGGAAATGACGAGGACGCGGGAATTCATGAACGCGCTCCTGTTTTGCCCGATTCGACGGCACGCACCTTCTCAAAGGCCGCCAGCCAGCGCTGGTAGGACTCGCCGTCGGAAGGACCACAAATCTCATGCAGCAGTTCGTCCGCGGCGCTTCTTCTGGTTCCGGGGGATGACAGGGCCTCGGTGAGAGACTGCTCCAGCTCGCGCCGGCTTCGTGGAATCCACGTGCCGCTGCTGCGTATCACGGGGATGACGTGCGTGTAGGTGAAGAACCGCTCCATGAGGTTCGGCTGGCTCTCGTCCGCACCGCACACATAGCCGAGATTGATCACCGGTTTGTGCAGACACAATGAGTCGAGGCACATGGTGGAGAAGACGTTGATGATCACATCGCTGTGCATCAGCGTGGACATGCGCATGCGGTCTTCCTCGGGAGAGGGGATCCATCCCAGCCCGTCCGGCGCTTCATGACCCAGGGGATGCTGGATCGAGATGCTCTGGCGTTCACGCAGCGTGGCGGGAAACGGCACGCGCGGACTGGCACGGAAGAGCAGATGACATGGAAACCCCAGACGATTGTCCCCGATGATGCCAAGAATCTCGTTCACGAAGGGTTCGCATGCCTTGATGCCCGGCGGCTGGCCGTAGGCGTACAGGACGATTTTCGCGGCGGGGTCGATCTGGTGGAGTTGGCAAAACTCCTCCCGCGACAGCGGCGGGTTGCCTTGAAAGTAACAGTCAAACTGCAGCACACCGATCGGATGCACGCGATCCGTTGGAAAATCGTGAATCTCGCAAAAGTCACGCTTGATGAACTCCGACCAGACGAAGACATGGTCGGGAAGGACGGTCATGGGCCCCTTGGATGACGCCTGATCCCAGTTGGGCATGTCGAGAATCAGCGGAATGCCACGACGTTTGACCTCCCTTAGGAAGTCCATCTGTCCGATGAGAATGTTGAAGTAAACGACGTAATCGGGCCGCACCTCGTCGAGGATGGCGGCAATCTCCGTATAGCGCCCAAAGTTCTGCGCAACGCGGCTGATATGCCGCCAGCTCAGCCCTGCCCATTTTAACAGATGCGCGTAACCAAGCCGCACGTCCAGATTCTTGCCCCGCTGCTTCAATTGATGGCGGCGATCCTGCGAGAGCGTGGCGTGAGGCGCATGCACTGTGAGGAGATCTCTGGAAACCACGTGAACACCCTTTTTCAGCGTCCGGCCCAGCCAGTCGCGGGGACGCAACTGGTGGATGTCCAGCAGATGGAATTTGACTCCGGGAAGACGTTCCCGTTCGGCGGGCGAGGGATCCAGGCTTGGCGGCAGCACCACGGTGCATTCAAATCCTTCGTCGCCGGAGATGAGAGGCAGCAGCCTCGAGCGCGTCAGGTGCTGAAACGAGGTGGGGTTCTCGACAAAGAACAGGAGCTTGGGAGGTCTTGCGTTCACGAACGAGGATAAGAAGTGGGGGTGGCGCACGGATGGGAGGTGCTCAGGCGGCCCGGGCCGGTGTCTTTAGGTGAGGCCCAGTCGGCGGCGGTCAGTTGCGTTCAATTTCCAGACATCGGCCAGTTGTTGCAAGTGCCTCAAAAGATCAGGCGGCAGTTCCGCGCCACGACCTTCCACTCCCTTGTTGATGCGAGTGAATTTTCCACTGTTGTGCGGGTCGGAGGCCTGCTCGAGCGCCTGGAGATCACATGGCAGATTCATATGTTCCAGCACTTCACGCACCACCTCAGTCGGGCGGGCGATCATGTCGCTAAACTCGACCCAGTGGGCGTTGACCTTGTCACCATTGGTTTTCCACGACTGGTAGAAGCTGAAATACCAGGGCATATAGGCCCAGGTGATCCAGCGAAGTTGATCTTCGCGCGACCAGTCAAGAAAATCACCTGGCGCGAAGGCCATGGGATTTCGAGTGTGCTTGTGCAGGTGAATGTGATCCAGCAGCGAGAGGACGATGTCAGGCAGGTTTCGGGTCAGGACGACAGGCTGCATCCGGTACTTGGCCAGCAAGGCCACATTGTTGTCACCACCCTGGGTGTGCTGCTGTACCACGGAGAGCTTGCGCACGCAGCGTTCAAGCGCCGGTTCAAAAATGTTCTGTTCATCGTGTCCCATCTGGCAGGTGGCCTTCAATCCAACCCGATGGGTGGCGGCTTCGAGCAAACGTGCCATGTAGGTGGAACCGGATTTCGGCAGGCACGCCAGAAAAATGCAGCGGTTGGCCAGTGCGTCCGGATTTTTGTGACCGCATAGGGTCCGCGTCAGCCGGCCAGACAAGGAGTCCTGGAGAAGAAGTTTTCGGATCTGACGGTTGATCATAATGAATGCGAATGCGGGAGGGCGTTAATAAGGCCTGTCGATGTCTCCATCTCCCTTGGTGACGTACCATTTGTCAGGATCGTCGCCTTGGAGGCGCAGCTCTTCTGACGGCAGGTAATAGGCGAAATTGACGGTCTTGCGGTTCCGGTCAATGGGGTTGAACAGCATGGGGATCGTTTCATAGCCGGGCATTTCATTGCTGATAAAGCCTGCAGCCAGCAAGGCAGGAACATGGAAAGCGCCTGAAAAAAAGAAATCCACCAGATCCACGTCGTTTTTTTCACCATAACCGACCACATGCATGAGGAGGGAGGCCTCGGCGGCGTCGCTTGAAACAAAGTCGATGATTCGAGCGATCCGGTAGCCGGAGGAATCCTCAATGCGTACGATCGCGTAACCCTGGACCTCGCCGTCAGGCCCTCGACACACAAACATCTTATACGGGATCATGGGATGATCGGCATACCGCCAGTTGAGGTAGGAACTGTAGCGGTTGATGGTGATGGGGTATTTCTCCCGGACAGACAGCCAAAAATCGTCCACAGTCTCATCGAAAGAGTCGATCTGAACGCAGGAATTCTGGGAGAATCCGTCTTCCAAGGGTTTCCGTTCTGCCGTGAGCGGGGAGTCCTGTGTTTTTAAGCGCTCAACATGGCCTGGATTGAGCACTTTAAGATAGCGCTTCAGCAGGATGTTGCTCCGCCATCCCAGATTGCGGTAAACCGATGTCATCTCGTCGCTGTGGCCCATGCCGTACACCAGTTTGTCTGGCGCTCGGCCATATTCGATGAGCGCCACCCCCAGGCCGACTTTGCGCAGTTCTGGATCCACCCGAATGTTGGCGTAGCACCACGCAAAAAGGTCGCGCCCAAAAAAATTCAGGCTGAGGGGAACGGAGCCGAGGACTCCTTTCAGTTCCCCGGCCAGATCAATGAGAAACAGCGAGGACGGGCTGCCATTGTGGCGATGCTGCCAGTCAACAAAGCGCTTGTTGGTAAAAATATAATGTGGTCCATACATCCGCTGGACCATCTGCTTGAATGACCGCCAGTCCCTGTCCTCATAGCGGCGCAGATATTTGTCATATTTCAATTCCTTTGCCCTCCAAGATGGCTTTGATGGAGCGGTAGGAGGTCATTCGCAGCAGCTCGGTCTCATCAAAGCTGACGTGATATTCCTCCTCCAGATTGGTCACAAGCTGCAGATAACCAAAGGAATCCCAGCGCTCGATGTTTTCTGCGGAGGAGTTTTCGTTGATGGAGTCGGCGGGAACCTTGAAGGTCTCGGCCATTACGGTTTGGAGCCTGGTATGCATTCTTTCGGCAGTTTGGTTAGATAATAGTCCTTCAATTCCCGGTACAAGACCTTTTTGGTGGGGCCTTTGGGCAGGGAGTCAAGATTGGGCAAATGGTCGATGATGTAAATCTCCCGCGCCTGTTTGAAGTGAGCGATCTTGCCGGTGCAGAAGGCGGCGAGTTCATCCGTGGTCGCCTGCGCATCATCATGAAGTTTCACAAACGCGACGATGGCCTCTCCGAGCAAGGAATCGGGCACACCGATGACGGCGACTTCGGCGACAGAGGGATGTTCGAAGATGACGTTCTCGAGTTCGGCAGGGTAGATATTTTCACCGCCACGGATGATCATGTGATCCTTTCGAGAGCCAAAATAGAAAAAGCCGTCCTTGTCCATATGGCCAAAATCACCGCTGTGGAACCAGCCGTTGGCAAAGGAGATGCGGTTGCGTTCAGGGAGGCTGAGATATTCGTTGGCGACATTCAGACCCCGCATGCAGATCTCGCCCTCGGTGCCGGGGGGCACCTCGGTGCCGTTGTCGTCGAGCACGGCCATCTGGTTGCATGGCAGCGCCTTGCCAATGGAGCCGGGCTTCCTGTTTTTCGCCGGATAGTCACTGAATGAGGCGTAGGCGGTGGATTCGGTGAGTCCGTAGCCTTCGAACACAGGCACCTTGAAACGATCTTCAAAAGACTGCTGCAAAGCCTTGGTCAATGGCTGGCCGCCGCAGATGATGCCTTCCAAGGAGTGATCTTTCCGCTCGGATTTTAAGCTCAGCAGAATGGAAAGGATCGCGGGCATCACGCTGGTCCATGTCACCTCGTACTTCTGGATGAGCCCCCAGAAGGACATGAGCGAGACCTTACCCTTGGTCAAAACGACCGAACCGCCCGCGTAAAGGGGCGTCATCAGGGTCACAATCTGGCCGTTGTTGTGAAACATCGGCAGGATGGTCATGGTGCGGGTGGCAGAACTGAAGCTGAGTCGTTCTGAAAGAGCCTTCGCATCAGCCAGCATGCTCATGTGGGTCAGCACCACACCCTTGGGATTTCCGGTGGTGCCGGAGGTGTAGATGATGATGCCGATGTCTGTCGCACCAAAGTCTTCCGGCACAAGCGGCGCATCAGTCGCGTGCTGCAGAGGCAGGAACTCGGGATAACGTCCGGCGTCGCAGACCTGGGTCGAAGCGGAGATCATGCCGGCGAGTTCAGATGCCTTGTGCTGATAGCCGGGATCGTAAAAGACGATGCGGGACTCCGAATTGTTGATGATGAAGCTCATCTCCTTCGGCGCCAGATCCTCGTTGATCGGCACGACGACGATTCCCAAAGACAGGGCTGCGAAGTAGAGCAGAAGAAACTCGGCGCAGTTGGGAATGATCAGATTGATGCGGTGCCCCTTCTTCAATCCTCGGGCCTGTAGAAACCGGGCAGTCCGCAGCACCAGCTCATGAAACTCAGCGTAGGAGTATTCTTCCTTATCTGCTCCAGGGCAGATGAGAAACGTCTTGGTTGGAGCCGCCTTGGCCTGGAAGGCGAGGAGGGTGCCGACATTGGCATGATCAATCTGAAAGTCGCCGGGCAGGCGCTGGTGGGGCACTAAATGATCGTGGCGGCTCATAGGCGATAGCGAAATTGGCGGCACTACTTTTTAACCATGCAATCTACGGCATGCTTGTGAAGAGGATTAGATGGGGGTCAGTTTGTTGAGCGCGTCGCTGTAAATAGAGGACGTTTTTTCCTCAATGCGGCGAATTGTGGAATCGTCAAGCAAATGCCGGCGCTGTGCGGTCTCCTTGATCACGCCGTGGCTCACGTGATCGACTGAAAAACTGGATGCGGCACGAATGGGCATGCCATTGAAGGTGGGCTCCAGCACCGTTGGATGGTAGCTCAAGCCGGTGTTGCGGCAGATGGAGCGCATCACTTCTTCGGTGCGGGTCACCAGGTCCTCAAAGGTGTAAAGCAAAGTCTGCTGCGGCTTTTTGCCGCGCGATTCAAGGATGGCCTCCGTGGAGGCTGTCCACTGGTGGAGGCCATCTTCCAGGTTGCCAAACTTCTGAGGCATGTACTTGGAAGCCGAAGCATACCAGCTGCATGGATCACGAACGATGAAAATCACGCGTCCATCTGGATAATCCTGCCAGTATCTTTCCATGCTTGCAGGCCTTGAAGACAGGCTGGGTACAAAGCCGGAAACGTATTTTTTGGCGCCATGTAGATTGCGATTGTCGAGCCATCCGTTGAAATAGGCGGTGAAATACGAATCCAAAACGTCGCGCTGAGCAGGGCTGGGCTTGGAGCCCAGGTCGGCGAGAAAAGCCCGACGCATGATGCTGGGCAGAAAAAGGCAGCGAAAGGTCTCTTTCTGTTCGCGGGTTTTGATGTCCTTACGATAGCCGTTTTGCAGGAAGAACCGGGTGTTTTCCTCCCATATCTCGCCGAACAGTTTTCCCGGAGATTCCTTGGGGTCGAGCTGCGGCCAGTCCTCTTTTTTCGGCCGGCCAATTTTCAGTTCGTGAGGATGGGCGTGCAGTTCAGGATGGGCATCGAGCAACTGGCTCAGCAGTGTGCCGCCGGAACGCTGCACCTGCGAGATGAGAAGCAAAGGCTGTCTGACAGGGACCAAGTAGGTTAAAACCGCCTCGGTCAGATGCTTGCGCTCTCTGATGCCCTGGGTGAGCTTTTGGATCATTTTCTTCATCGCAGTAGCACTTCAAGGGACTGCTCAAGTTTCATGAACGTCGAGACTCGGGGCGGGGATGGTGACGCGGGAAAACATATGCTGACGATCCCAGTGGATCACGGCCTGCGGGAGCAGCGCTTTGATCGCATCACGCGTGCCGATGCGGCAGTCGAGGTAGGCGGTGAAGGGCTTCTTGTTCCATTCCGCCACGTCAAGAATGTCGCCATCAAGGTAACGCGGATCCTCCTTCTGGCTGGGAATCTCTGGGCCGTCGATGAAGACGAGGCCGTATTCATGCTGTGGCTTGTTCACGTAGCGGCGTGCGATGAAACCATTCACCTCACGGTCCTCGGTCGGGGAGAGGATCAACTGCACGCAGTCGTTCAACTCCGCAGGAAGCAGCTTTTTCAGATCCTCGTAGTAGAAGGGTATGTCTTCCATAGTCACCACCTGGCAGGCATGACCCGAGGCACGCAGTTTTTTGGCGGCGTAGCCCATGACGATGGTGCTCACACCGGGACCGAGTTCGAGCACGTATGCCGGTTTCTTCCGCAGGATGTGCGAGTAGAGCAGGTACATCTCATGAAACGTGCAGCCGGTGGACGAACTCGCCTTGCAGATCGGATCGAGTACGGCCCACAACTCCCGGTCGGCCTTCAGGCGTCGCATGCCGTGGACTTCCTGAAGGTATTTGCGGAGGCGACCGAGCCTTTCGTATTTGGGATACTTCATGTGGGAGAGGGCTGGCGCTTCGGAAAGCTTACAGAGGATTGGAGGCTTCCAGAATGATCGTGTCGGTGAGATTGAGATTGGCGAGGACGGACGTGTAGGCCGCGTCGAGTTGTTCGTCGCGCAGGAAGGACCAGTTCAGGTGTCCGCCAGGCTGGCCGTTGGACAGCCAGTGCAGGTGGTTGGCGAGCGGATAACGCTGGTAGCCACGAATCACGGGGTTCACGAATCCTGCCTCACGGGCGAAACGCTCCAAAGTCACGCGGCTGTGGAGGATGATGTGCTCGCTCCAGAAGGTGTGCTTCATGAAGGCTTCGCAGGCCAGGAAGCTGATGAGGAAGTCGCCGCTGTGCGGAACCTCGATGAGCACTTTGCCGCCTGGACGGATGCGGCTGCGCACGAGTTTCAGGAATTCGACCGGATCGGTGATGTGTTCGTAAACATGAAACAGGGTGGCGACATCGCAGGAAGCCTCCGGCACTTCCTTGATGTCTGCTTTGACGTCCAGCCCCAGATTTTCGGCAAGGCCACGGGCCAGCCGTTGCGGCTCAACCCCGACGGCTGACTTGGCGTAGGCGGAGAGTTTTTTGAGCGATCCGCCACCACCACAGCCCACGTCGAGCAGGGTCTTGTTGCGCACGAGATCCTTGAACATCGCTTCGCGGCGGCTGTCGTCGATCTCGGTCTTGAGAACAGCGGACTGCACGGAGTCGGCGTTGTAGTAGGAGAGGACTTCCTTCTCCTGATAGTGGCTGATCTCCATGTGATCCGTGCGGCTCAGCAGGATGGCACCGCTTTTGTTGCAGCGCAGCACGGCGATGTCGTCACGGTCGCGGACGCGGTCGAAAATCTGCACGAATGAACCTGGAGCGCTCAGATCGAGCTGAATCAGAAGGTCTTTGATCCGGTTTTGTGTCATAAAAGAGCTAGAAGGGGCGGCAGTTCATCCAGGCGGGTTATAACCATGGCCGGAGGACGAGTAAAGTGTGAAGTCGGCCCTTGGACGGCGATAAACGGGCAGTCGAATGCGGTGGCCGCTTCCGCATCGTGGTCGTCGTCTCCCACCATGAGCACGTCTCGGTGCTGCACTCTTGTTTGTGCGGCGGCGGTCTGCAGGTTTTCCAGCTTCCCCGGCGGGAAGCCAAGCACGCCCGTGAACAGGTGACTCCAGCCACGGCGCTCGATGATTTCGACCGCCGCCTCACCGGCGGTGGCGGTGTTGATGAAGAGCTTGTGGCTTGCGGACAGTTGTTGGAGCGTTTGTGCAGCCCCGGTGATTTCGGGACATGAGACGGCGCCGTCGATGCAGAAGCGATTGTAGCGGGCGGCAAGTTCAAGCACGCGCTCCTCGGTTGGTTCGCAGCCGGGCTCGCTCGCAGCGTGCAGTTGCTCCAAAACGAGGCGGATGACGACAGTGCGAAAGGCTTTGCGATGTGTCTCCAGCACGCGGGCCACCGTTGCCGTGCCCGTATTGAAGCCGGCGAACACATGGTCGAAACCCTGGCGCTTCACCGGGTTGGAATCGATCAGCGTACCGTCCAGGTCGAAGGCGATGACGGAGACCGGCATGGCTACGCGTCCAACTGATAGCGGCCCCACTGCTTGACAACCGTCTTGCGGAAGTCGCGGCCGCGCTCGTTGATGAGCTTGTCTTCGTAGAAGGAGTCGTCGTTGTGATGAGTGGTGGAGACTTCCTCGAAAATGACGCCGGTTTTGGACGAAAAGCTGTGCCAGGCACCTTGGGGAATGAGATACAGGTCACCTGGATAGAGCACGCGCAGACGGCCCTCCAGCACGAGTTCGAGCTGGCCGGCCAGCACATGGAAAGTCTCTTCTTTCCGTTTGTGAAAGTGGTTGGGGTGCGCCTGTCCGGGCAGTTGGATGACCAGCTTCTTGCAGTACTCGCGGTTGATGCAGTCAATCAGCACGGCGCCGGTTTCAGCGAAGTTTTCGATGCCGTAGTGATGTGAGAACTCGAGATTGAAGTCCACCGGAAGGAAGATGCGTGCCTCATTGAGCATGCTCTTGATCTCGTGGATGGCGTCGATGAGGCGGTGCTTCGGCGGCAACGGTGGCCGCTGGAGGATTCCCTCCATGACCGCCCCATCTTTGACCACAGGCTGAAGCAGGGTGATGCCGGGCTTCCAATGCTCGCTGGTCAACTGGCCTTCCGTCATTGGCATGGCGAAATAAACCGCATCGGATGCCAGCGCATCTCCGGTTTGCAGATCCCGGACGGCAAACACGCCGCGCTTCAGTGATTTGAGGGACTCTTGTTCGGATGCGATCGAGATCGGGCGTGTGACGGCGCCGCACATGACACGCGCGTCTTCCGCTGCGGCGATCCAGGCGTCTGTTTGATCCGGGGTGGAGGAATAGGCATTGAGCTGGATTTTATCCGTGACGACACCGATGTGACGCTCCAGCATTTCCGCACCTTTGGCCACGGCAACCATCACCGGACGCGTGTCTGCGGGATCTTCATGCGTGGAGAAACCGACGGTGATGCGTGGATGACGCTGCTTCAGCGTGGAAACCTGGTTGAGCTGGAGATGTTCCGGCGGGGTGGGATAGACCGACACGCAGTGCATGAGGGCGAAGTCCACGCTGCGGTGCTCGAGGAAACTGACCACGTCATCGATTTCGGCAAGGGTCAGGCCGCCGGTGGAGACGATCACGGGCCGGTTGTAACGGGCGGCTTTTTCCAGCAGAGGCCAGTCACGTGCGGAGCAACTGGCGATCTTGATGATGGAGATGTCGAGTTTCTCGATGAGATCGACCGACTCTTCATCGAACGGAGTCGCCATGGTGAGCATGCCGGCCTCACGGACGGCGGTGGTCAGCCGGGCAAAGTCATCATCGCTCAGCGCATTGGCCAGAAAGCGCGGGATGTGCTTGTTCGTGGAGCCGGATTGGTGAGCCGGGTGGATGAAGGTTTCAAAATGACGAAATTGAAACTTCAGCGCGGTCTTCACACCATGTTTGGCCACGGCCTGGCCGTGCTCCTGGATGATGCGCAGGCCATGATCCACCTGTCCTTGGTGGTTGTTGGCCATGTCCAGGACGTAAAGGCCGCGAAAATCGAATCGGTTCTGCATGCAAATGAGTTCTCGTGGGTGAATCAGACGAATCGGAGCGACTCCAGGCTGTAATCCGGAGGTGTTGGCAGTACCATTCTGCGGCCTGTGGCGTGGGAACGGTGGGCGGCGGCAACCACCATCATGGTGTCGAGACCAAAGTCGAGGTCGAGGGGACTGACGGGGGCTGCGGCATTCAGGGAGGCGTCGATGTGCTTCAGTTCCTCGATGAAATCATCCGGCCGGGCCTTCGCCACGGTGGTTATCACGGGATCCTTGCCGGTGAGGTGCAGGATCAGCGCATCGCCCGCCTTGCTGTGGTTCACATGATTCGTCAGCGTGCCTTTGCTGCCCTGAATGATGGCCACCTTACGCACGGGCTGCGTTACAACATCTTGAATCACTCGTCCGCAGAAGCCTTTGTCGGTGATCAGATGCAGCGAGCACAGCTCATCATAGTCCACGCGCTCGTTGGTCACGTAGCGCATGAGGGCGTCCACCTGCGTGACACGGCCAAAGTCAAAGCTGCGTGCAAGATGCTGCCAGAGATTGAGCGCGTGGGAATGTTCGCCACTGGCGCCGCCCCCCTGCTTCCAGAAGCCCAGATAGCTGTCGTGAGGTCCGGCAAGCCACGGGTGTGCGGCAAAAATACCGCCCCAAAACTCGCGGAATTCCACGTCGAGGGTGAGTACATCGCCGATGACGCCTTCCTTCACCATCTCGACGGCCTGGCGGGCGGATTTGCCCACCACATGGTCGTAACCGACAAACACCTTCACTCCATTGTCATTCGCTAGCCGCCTCAGTTCAGCCGCCGAGGCCATATCGGGCATGCAGAGGGGTTTTTCGACCTGGATCGCCTTGGGTTTCTCCTTCAGCGCTTTCAAAGCCAGTGGAACATGCGCGGCAGGAGGGGTTCCCACGCAGATAAGGTCGAATCCTCCCTCCGGTTCATCCTCGGAGGTGTGGAGTGTGATGCCATCATCCCAACGGCCATAGCGAGAGGGGTAGATGTCCTCCCGCATGCGGCGCAGCGCCTCGCGGTCACGGTCCACCACGCAAACGCTCATGCCGAGTGTCCGGGCCGCATTGGCCAGATGGTTGCCGATGGAGCCTGCGCCGTAGATTTTGATTCGAGATAAATTCATGGAATGGAAGCGGTGACTTTACCCGCATGAGACGCTCATCAACTTGGAACTCCAATATTTCGCAATGAGCGGGCGTCCTGTCAGCTCACTGACAAAGGCCAGCTTGGAATCAATGACCACAGGATCCAGGCCGGGGAAGCGCTGGTGCTGGTAGGTGTTGCGCGGTTTCCAAGGTTTGATGAATCGTGGATAACGGGAACGGATGGCCCGCTTTAACCTCTCGGACACCCCGCGTCTCGCGAATAAAGCGAGCGATGCGATGGCCGTGGTCGCAGGCAGTTCGTCTTCAACACTGGCCACGAGGCGGGCGAGCTTTTCAAAGCTCTCCGTGGACTGCTCCACATTGTCGATGAGGCTTTTCATCAGTGCCAGAGCTTCGGGGGTGAGAGTGGTGTGTGGAGGTTCTTCGAGCGTCAGGGCGGTGCTCAACCTGGCGATGACATCGTCCTCTGCCTCACAGCGTTCACCGACGAGGTTGGGAATTCTGCGCTCGAATCGTTCATCATGCAGCGGCTGGTAGTTGAGCACGTAGGTGCCGCACAGCCAGCCTTCGATGCCGGTGGTGCAGCCGCAGTGGATCAGGGCGTCTGCCGCGCGCAGCCAGGCGGTGAGGGAGCCGTGCACCTGGATCTCCGCTCGCGGGATGTATTTGAGGATGGCCTGATAGATGGCGTGGCCCTCGCTGGGGTGTGGGCGCAGGATGATCTTGTGGTCAGGGAAGCTATCGCTGAGGCGGCTGACGAGGCGGATGAAGATGGCCAGCTTCTGCTGGTGGTAGGCGAACTCCTGGATCAAGGGCGACCGCAGCGGCGAGTCCGGCGTGACGTGGTAGCGCTTGAAGAAGTACTCCGGCCCGGTACCAAAGTTTCCACGGGTGAAATTGGTGCTGACCAGAATGAACTTCCCGTGCTGGCGTTTCAGATCATTGATTTCGTTTTGATACAATGGGAGAAAACGGTCATGGCACAGGCTGAAGCGTGGATGGCCCGTGAGGGCGATGTTTTTGTCACAGGCGGGCTTCAGATCATGGTAGAGCTGCTCTTGAAACGTGCCCCAGGCGCAGGCGTGGTCTTCCGCGTTGAGCCAGCGCGGGTCAAACTTGCGGATCATGTCCTCCTTCCAGTCGTTGGGACCGCCGGCAAAGATTGCCCCCTCTTCATCAAGGTAAATGACACGGCAGTGGTTTTGCTTCAGGTCGTCGTAGCACACCCGCAGACGGGTGGGGGACACATTGAGGACGTTCTTGCCGACGTAGAGGCCGTGCCGCAGCCGTTTGCCCAGTTCGTAAATGTCCGTGTGGTTGCCCAGGAAGATCTGGTTTCCCGGCCTTGCGCAGTAACCGGCCAGCACCAGCTTGAAATCCAGCTCGCGGCTGATGGTTTCGACCGGGAACAGCAGTGCTTTTGTGCCGGGTTGCAGAAAGTCCGCATGAAAAAGTCGGGCGGCGAGGCCCGGCGTCTGGTCGGTCGATGGCGATGGTTGCTGTCTGTCCAATGCGGGAGAGCGGATGGGCCGGAGGAAGGCTGGCACGACTGGTAGCGTCGTTTCATCTGCTTGCAAGCCGTCTGGCTGACGCCTCTGCCGCGAATCATTTCACCGCCCGGTTTCGTGTTGCGAAGGCAGGGCTTCGCCGCCAGTCTGGTGCATCATCACCGAACTCGAGCATGTGTGGCATTCTTGGCGGGCTCAGCCTGCGAAAAAACTTTGATCAGGATCTTTGCCGTCGTGCGCTTGATCTCATGCATCACCGGGGACCGGATGCCTTTCGTCTGGAGATGATCGAGGAAGGTGGTGTCATGCTAGGCCACCAGCGCCTCAAAATCCTGGATCTCAACGACCGTGCGAACCAGCCGATGAAGTCCGCCTGCGGCAGGTATCTGATCGTTTTCAACGGCGAGATTTTTAATTACCGAGAACTGCGTGCGCTGGCACCCGAACACGACTGGCAGACGGACGGTGACACCGAGGTGCTGCTGGCGCTTTTCAGCCGGATGGGGGAAAAGATGCTCGATCATCTGAACGGCATGTTTGCCTTCGCGATTTATGATCGTGAGGAGAAGACGATCTTTGCTGCGCGTGACCGTTTCGGTATCAAGCCTTTTTACCACGCGCATGTGAATGGTGACTGGCTCTTTGCCAGCGAGATTCCTCCACTGCTGCTCCTGCTTGGAGAGTCCTTGCCTGATCTGGACACCATCAAGACCTATTTGGCCACCGGCGCTTATGAAATCGGCACCAGCACCTTCTTCCTTGGTGTGGGCCGTCTTGAGGCGGGCTGTTGCGCGCATGTGAGTCTGGAGGATCCCTCATCCGTGCGGATCAGCCGTTGGTATGATGTGGCCGCGAAGGCCTCCCGTCGCGTTGTCCTCAGCGGTGACGAATTGCTGGATGAACTGGATCATCTTCTGGCCGAGGTGGTGAAGCGTCATCTCATCAGCGACGTGCCCGTGGGGGTGAATGTTTCCGGTGGAGTGGATTCATCCGCGTTGATTCACTATGTCACGCGGTTCCATCCTGAAATCCACGGTTTCACCCAGGACTATGAAGATCCCTATAGCGAGCGGGAATGGGTGGAGCGCGCCACACGCGGCACCGGGGTGAACTGCCACTACGTCCTGCAGGATGCCGCCGACTGCCTCGCGCGCTTTGAATCGGTCATGCGGCATCAGGGTGAACCCTTCGGAGGCGTGCCGGTCATTGGCTTTGCGCCCCTGTATGAGTGTGCGCACTCGTTGGGAGTGACCGTACTGCTGGATGGCAATGGCGTGGATGAAATCTTCCTCGGCTACAAGAAATACCACCTGGCGGATCTGGCGCAGAAGCTGGGCACGGCGGCGTATGAAAGCGCGCTGGCCGAGTACATGGCCTTCTGGCAGGAGCCGCGTGCCAGCATCGAAAAAAGCCTGGTTCATGCCCGCGTCGGCGGTGGTGCGGCGATTGACGGCACGATTCCGTTTCATCGTGAATCACTCGGTTCCGCCCTGCAAAATGCCGAAATACGTGTGCCCGTCCTGCCGGCCTTGACCGGCAATGCCGCACGTGACCTGGCCATGAGTGATCTGGTGGCCACCAAGATTCCCCGCGCCCTTCGGTTCAACGAACGCATCTCCATGATGTACTCCAAGGAGCTGCGCGTGCCGTTCATGGACCACGAGTTGGTGGAGTGGGGCCTGGCTCTGCCGGCTGAGCTGTTGATGAACCGCCGGGGCACCAAGGCGCCCGTGCGCGAACTCTTGCGGCGTAAGATGGATCCCACCGTCGCCGAAGCGCCGAAGCGCACGGTGCAAAGTCCGCAGCGCGAGTGGCTGGGGCATGAGTGGCGGCCCTTCGTCGAGGAGGTGCTGAACAGCGCCTCCTTCCGTCAGCGCGGGTGGGTTTGTCCCGACCGTGCGAAGGAGCGTTATGCCCGCTATCTGGCCGGCGACAATCAGAACTCCTTCTTCATCTGGCAGTGGATCAATCTCGAAATATGGGCGCGTCAGTTTCTCGACTGATCAGGCGGCGTGCGTGCGGGAGAAAACCCGTTCCGCATGCTCCCAGTCTTCCATCGTGTCGAGATTGAGCGTCTCATCCGATGGAATCAGCAGCGGAATGCAGTTCGCGCCGTAGATGTCGTTATACGTCTCCAGCGTCGAAATACGGAAGAGGTAAACCGTGCCGTCGCGCGAATAAGCCTTGGGAACGTCCTGACGGCGTTTGATCGCGGCGCTGTCCGGCAGGTAATGAGTGAGATGTCCGTCGGGAGTGATCTTCATCGCGTAATGCGGCGCGTAATGCTGCGGGATTTCTGTCACGCCCACCACGGAGTCCACGCCTTCGGGGATGAGCAGTTCGCCCGCTTGTTTCAAATGCGCCGCACGACGCAGCGGCGCGGTGGGTTGCAGGAGCATGATGGCGTCCGGCAGCGTATCGGTGGCGCGCAGGTGCTCGATGAGATGCTTCAGCACCACGATCATGGGCGTGTCATCCTGGGCCAGTTCGGCGGGGCGCAGGAAGGGAACTTCAATGCCGAGCTTGCGACCCATATCCGCGATCTCCTCTGAATCGGTGGAGAGCATGACGCGTTCGACGACGCCGGAATCCTTGGCCGCCTCGAAGGCCCATTGCAGCAGCGGCTTGCCGCCGAGGGAGCGCAGGTTCTTGCCCGGGATGCCCTTGGAGCCGCCTCGTGCCGGAATGAGGCCGATGATGCGCGGCTTAGCCATGACGCAGAGGCAACGGCGCGTTTTGAATGCTGCGAATTTCGTCAATGAAGGAATCGATCCACTTCCGGTCCGGCAGGAAGTCCTTCACCGGCTCGCATTTACGGCAGAGGAAACCCACGTGCAGATGGTCGGCGGCATAGTTCATGCGCTCGACGCGCAGGCCGTGTTTGCGCAGGTAGGCCTCGATGGTCTGTTGCGTGAAGTAATAGGGATGGTCGATCTTGATCGCGTCCTCGATGCGCTGGTTGCGCAGATACGCCGCGCGGAAGTCCACGATGTCGATGAAGAACACGCCGTCATCCGTCATCGCGTCGCGCATGCGCTGGATGGCGAGGTCCACATCCAGCAGGTGGTCGATGCTCTGGCAGATCATCACGAAGTCGTAGGTGCCGCTGCCGACGTCCACGTCTTCGATGAAGCCGGGGATCACCTGCATGCCCATCTCACCGGCGACCACCAGCTCGTCCGGCGCGGGATCGACCACGGTGGCCTTGCAGCCGAAGGCTTTGATGAATTCCTCCGCCACCACGCCGGTGGAGCCGCCAATGTCCAGCAGGTGCCGCATTGGGCGGCCCTCGAAGGACGGGGCGATGAACTGGATCACTTCGGCGGCATAAGCGCGCTGCTCGTCCTGGATGGTTTTGGCGTCGATCAGGCGGTTGTGAAACGCGCTGACCAGCGGGCGGTAGGTGTGAATGTAAAACTCGGTGTAGGCCTCCTGCGTCATCACCGGATTGAGGAACACCAGGCCGGAGCTGCGGCACAAATCGGCCCGGGCGCGGTAGCCGTAGCGGTCCACATGGGTGATGGTGATAAGATCGGTCGCGCCGGAGAGGTTGCAGCGGCTGATGCGTTTCTTCGGCTGTGCGTCGAAGTTGTAGGCCAGGCTTTGGATGCGTTCGGCCCGGCTCAGAGGGGAGGGATACATGGAGGGTCAGTAGGTAAGTTTTTTCGCGGTTTCGAGCGGGACTTCGGACAGCAGTTTCGCGATGCGCGGACCTGCCAGTCCATCGCCATACAAATGGGAGGACTCGTAGTGGCCGTGCTTCAGTTGTTTTGACACCGCCGTGGCGATTTCATCCGCATCATAGCCGGCGTGCAGCAGGTTCGGCGCATGCTCGCGGCCTTCCTGGCGTGTGCCGATGTTGACCGCTGGAACGCCGAGGAACGAGCATTCGCGGATGGCCACGCTGGAGTTGCCCACGATGCCCTTGGAGCGCAGCAGCAACCGCAGGAAATCATTGCCGGCCATGTTCTTGAAGAAATGGAAGTTTTCGTCATGGCCGCGTTCACGGAGGATGCGGATCGCACGGGAAATGCCATCGGAGCCCGCATCCAGATTCGGCCAGAAGCACAGCACGGGAAGACCCAGACGACGTACAGCCTCCAGAGAGGCGTCCATCTGCTGCCGTGCGGCGGGGGCCTCGTTGGTCACCGGATGCTGCATGAGCACGATGTAACCGGAGGAGATATCGAGGATGTGGCCGACACCGCCGTATTTCTCAAAGATGTCCACGGACAGTTCCGGTGCTTGCAGCACCTCGGCGGCGATGTCGATGGAAGGGCAGCCGGTCTTAAACACACACTCGGGCGACTCGCCCATGCGGATCACGTAGCTGCGCGCCTGATCGGTGGAGACGTAGTGGGTGTCCGCCAGCTTGGTGATGGAATGACGCACCTTCTCGTCGATCGAGCCGGTGATCTCACCGCCCTGGATGTGCGCCAGCGGGATGTGCATGTAGGCGGCAGCCACGGCGGTGGACATCGTTTCAAAACGGTCGGCGATGGTCACCACGAGGTCGGGTTTCAAATTGTCGAAGACGGTGGCCAGCTCGATCAGGCCCAGGCCTGTGGTCTTGGCAGAAGTCAGCCGGCTTTGTCCATCCACCACGCTGTAAACGCGTGCGTTGACCTCAAAGCCGTCCTTCTGGATAAATTCGGCCACGTTGCCATACACATCCAGCAACGAGGAGGCGGCGAGCACGACTTGGAGCTCGACCCCGGGCATCTCGCGCAGCCTCAGCATGGTGCTGCGGATGCGGGAATAGCTCGGCCGGGCGGTGACGACGATGCAAACTTTTCGGGTCATGAGTGAAACAGGTCTCGTGCAGGGGTTCAAATTCAACGTTCAGGTCACGATGGCCGTTTTTTCCAGGATGCGGCCTGCGAGCTGGCGGATGCATTCTTCCAGCGTGTTCAGATCGGTGCGCAACTCGACCTCCGGGTTCACCGGGGCCTCATAGGGGGAGTCGATGCCGGTGAAGCCGGTGATGCCACCGGCTCGTGCGCGCTGGTAGAGGTGCTTGGGGTCGCGCTTCTCACACACTTCGAGCGGGGCGTTGATGAACACCTCCATGAACGGAACAGACGATTTTTCACAGCTCTGTCGCACCTTCAGGCGGTCCGCCTCAAACGGGGAGATGAGGGCGCA
Source organism: Prosthecobacter sp. (assembly GCF_034366625.1). Taxonomy (NCBI): domain Bacteria; kingdom Pseudomonadati; phylum Verrucomicrobiota; class Verrucomicrobiia; order Verrucomicrobiales; family Verrucomicrobiaceae; genus Prosthecobacter; species Prosthecobacter sp. The sequence continues at coordinate 174,564 of NZ_JAXMIH010000024.1, read as the reverse complement.
AATAACGATCAGCCCGGCCTCGGCCATGAGCTTGGCCACCTCGCCGGCGCGGCGGATGTTTTCAGTGCGGTCCTGGTCGCTGAAGGAAAGATCGGCGCACAGGCCGGACCGGAGGTTGTCGCCGTCCAGGATGAAGGAATGCTGCCGCTGCTGGTTCAAATGCTGGTCCAGGCCCACCGCGATGCTCGACTTGCCCGCGCCTGAAAGTCCGGTCATCCACACCACAACGCCGTGGTGTCCGGTGAGAATTTCGCGTTCCGAGGTCGCGATCAGGTAATGAGTGCGCGTGAGATTGGTGGCGGGCTCCGGGGGCATGTCGTCGTTGATAGCGTTGAATCTCCGCAGCAGCTGCGTGTGATCGTTTCCGGCTTTATCTTGGAATTTGCCGCTGCCCCGCGCAACGAAGAAACACAGTTCTTTGCACGCCAGGATTGGCGGCGTGTTTTTCCGCTTTCTTTTTGGCCGGGGACGGACAAGAGACGCTTTCTTGCACACCACCGTACCTTCCACCCAGCCTCACGCCCGCTGGTGCATCCTGCATTCCGAAGCCTCCCGCGGCTGGGGCGGCCAGGAGCATCGTGTGATGGCGGAATTGTCCGGCTTTCAAAGCCGCGGCTGTCCGGTGTGGCTGGTGGCGCACCCGCAGAGCCAGATCTTCAAGCGTGCGACGGCGGCGGGCATGGGCGTGCGCGCCTGCGCGTTTGACCGCCGGCGTCTGCCTTTCGACGCGGTGCGGCTGGCGCTCTGGCTGCGGCAGGAGAAGATCGAGATCGTCAACACCCACAGCTCGCGGGATGGCTGGCTGCTCGGCGTCGCTGCGCGGCTCGCGCGTGTGCCGCTGCTCATCCGCAGCCGGCACATCGACGTGAGCTATCCCAATCCTCGCATCAGCCGGCATGCCTTCACGACCTTTGCCGACCATGTGCTGACCACCAGCCAGAAGATCACGGATCACTTTCAGCGCATCTTCCCTCTGCCGGACGCCCACATCACCACGATGCCCACGGGCATTGATGTCGCGCGGTTTCATCCTGAGGGGGCGAAGGCGGAGCTGCCACTGCGGCAGGAGCCCGGCGCGCCGCCGGTCATCGGCATGGTCTCGGTGCTGCGTTCCTGGAAAGGGCATGCCGTGTTCTTTGACGCCATCCGCAAACTGCGCGAGGCGGGGCGTGATTTTCAGTTCGTGGTCGTCGGCGGTGGCGCCCCCATGGAAAACTACGCCGGCATGGCGCGGAAGCACGGCGTCGAAGGCCAGGTGCATTTCACCGGTCATCGCGAGGACATCCCCGAGGTGTTGCGCGCGCTTGATGTGCTGTGCATTCCCTCCCTCAAGCACGAGGGCGTGCCGCAGATCGGCCTGCAGGCGCTTGCCTGCGGCACGGCGGTGGTCGGCAGTGACTGCGGTGGCATTCCCGAGATCATTCAGAACGGCAAAACCGGCCGCATCTTCGCTTCGGGCGATGCAGAAGCGCTGGCGGCGCGCATCGCCGAAACTTTTGACCAGCGGGAAGAAACAACGCGCATGAACCGTGAAGGTCGTGCCATGGTCGAGCAGAAGCACAGCATCGAGTTCATGCTCGACCGGCTGGAGGAGATCTATCAAACCTATCTGGGAGAAAAGCATGGTTGAGAATCATCAAGACAACGAAGCCTATGAGTTGCTCGACAGCGGCGGCGGGCGTGTGCTGGAAAAGCTCGGCGGGATCATCAGCACACGCGCCTGCCATGCGGCCTGGTGGCGGCGCAAGCTGTCCGGGGCCGAGTGGCGGAAGGCCGTGGAACTCAAGCGCGAGCTCAAGGAGCCGCTGCGGGTGAAGATCGGCTCCGTGCGCTTCCAGCTTTCCCCTGCGGGCGGCGGTGTGCGCGCGCTGGCACCGGAACTGGAGGAGCATTGGGAGCGCGTGCAGGCGCTGTGCATCGCGTTTGCAGAGCAGCAGCGGCGTCCCGCGCGCGTGCTGAACTTGTTCGGCGGTGCGGGCGGCATCACGCTGGCGGCGGCACAGGCCGGCGCCGCCGTGGTGCATGTCGAGGGCTCCGCAGAGATGATCAAGCGCGCCCGCGATCACGCCGCCATCAACACCCTCGCCAACCGCGACATCCGCTGGGTCGTCGATGATCCGGTGAAGTTCGCCCAGCGTGAGCGCGCGCAGACGAACCGCTACGATCTCATCGTCATCGACCCGCAGGTGCCGCGCGACGCGAAACGCGGCGCGTTTGAGGTCGAGCGCGATCTCGGCGCGCTGCTCGGCACGGTCAGCGGTCTGCTGTCCGACAAACCGGCCGGCGTGCTGCTCTTCTGCCGTCAGGGCGCGGTCTCGCCCACCACGCTGCGGCACCTCATGCGTCAGGAGTTCAGCGTCTTCGGCGGCGGTGTCGAGAGCGGCGAACTTCTGCTGGAAGGAGCCGAAGGCGTGTCTTCGGTGCCGTATGGGGCCTACGCCGGCTGGCTCAAGGTGTCATGACCGCATTGACGCACCATCAGGGCTCGCATACCGAACACGCCGTGCTGCCCAATCCCAAAGTCACCGTGGTGATCGCCACCTACAACTGGAGTTCCGTCCTGCCTTATTCCATCGGCAGTGTGCTGCGGCAGACGCGCACCGACTTCGAGCTGTGGGTGGTCGGAGACGCCTGCACCGACGATTCGGCGCAGGTCGTCAGCGCCATCAAGGATCCCCGCGTTCACTGGCACAATCTGCCCGTCAATTTCGGCCAGCAGGGCGGTCCCAACAACGCCGGCATCGAGCGCGCACGTGGCGACTACATTGCCTATCTCGGTCACGATGATCTCTGGCTGCCGCATCATCTGGAGGCGCTCATCCCCGCCTTGGATGCCGGCGCAGACTTCGCCTGGAGCCTGGTGTCATATATCCTGCCGGATCAAACCCGGTGGTTGATGCCGCAGCATCCCCGGCACTACCAGCCGGGCAGATGGATTCCACCCACCGGGCTGCTCCACCGCAAAGACCTCGCGCAATCCATCGGCGGCTGGCGCTCCTATCGCGACATCTCCATCGACCCCGAGGCCGATCTGATCAATCGCATGCATGCCGCCGGCGGCACCAGCCGCTTTGTGCCGCGGCTCACTGCCTTGAAACTTCCCGCCGCGTTGCGGAAAAATGTGTATCACGAGCGGCCCTGCCATGAACAGGCTGCCTGGATGCAGAAGATAGAGGACGGCATCGATCTCGAACGCGAGGAACTCCTCGCCGCCGCGCTGCGACCACGGCCGGGCCTCACGTTTCTGCTCCGCGAAGGGCTCCGCTCCCTCCGGTGGCATGCCCGGAAAATCCTTGGCTACAAAAAAGCTGTCTTTGATCAACGTCGTAAATACAAAGGCCTCCCGCCCAAAGACTGATTCATTCCAGATGCACCCCGAACTCCCCGCCGTCCCCGATTCGCAAACCGTCACCCCACAAGGTCAGAGCGTTCAGCCCCTCATTGATGGCGTCAAAGTGCGCCATGCCGTCACCCATCCCGATGACCGGGGCGATCTCTGCGAGTTGTACAGCGCCGCCTGGGGCTTTGATGACGAGCCCATGGTGTACTCCTATTTCGCCAGCGTCCGTCCCGGCAAAACCAAAGGCTGGGTCAAACACCTGCTCCAGACCGACCGCCTCTTCTTCGCCCTCGGTTCCTTCCGCGTCGTCCTTTTCGATGACCGTCCTGACTCCCTCACCTACCAACAGCTCAACATCCTCAACTTCAGCGACCGCAAACGCGGCCTCGTACGCATCCCCGCCGGTGTCTTTCACGCCGTACAAAACGTCGGTCACGACGACGCCCATTTTGTCAACACCCCCACCCGCGCCTACAACCATGCCCAGCCCGACAAATACCGCCTCCCCCTCGACACCCACCTGATTCCCTTCAACTTCTCCCCAAATTTGGGTGGTTAGTGCGGCAGGTGGTCGATGGATTGAGTGGAGTGTTCTGGTTTACGGGATGTTGCCAGGCGTGGAGACACCTTCTTCGAGCTTCAAGGCCCATTTGATGCCGGCGAGGATCATCTCCTGGTACGTGTGGGCGATCTCGGGGCTGTTTTTGCGGTCCTTGGTGCCTTCCTTCCAAGTGGGATCCCAGACGTCTTCGCGATGGCCGAGGGAGTTATAATAGACACGGCCGGCGCCGTACTCTTTGCACCAGGAGACGGGGAAGTAGCCGGGGGTGCCTTCATTCGGGTGGGCGTTGAGGCCGAGGAGGCCGTGGACCTTGGCCTTGTCGAAGCTTTTGATGATGTAGATCTCGTCGAAGACCTTCCAGCCCATGGGAACGGCCTTGGTGATGGGGTGGCCGGGGGAGTGCAGGATGGGCTGGATCTCGACCTGGGCTTTGTGAGTTTCAAACTCGCCGCCGAGCATGTCGATGTAGCCACGGAAGGGATGGTAGGTGTCGGAGCCGGAGTGCATGGCGATGAAGGCCTTGCCGCCTTCGATGAGCTTGGTGAAGCCGTCGCGGTCGGGGAAGAGGAGATCGCCGGTGGTGTTGGCGAAGACGAAGCCGTCGTAGTCTTTGATTTTGTCGATGGCCATCTTGTCGGCCATGTAGGCTTTGATTTTGTCGCCCCAGGTTTTGTTGTCCTCATTGAACTTGGCGAGGGCGGTGCTGTAGGCGTCCTGCTTGGCCTTGAAGGACTCGTCGGTTTCCTTTTCGCCCTTCACCGGCGGCTTGCCGGGGTTCTTGGGCTGGCCTTCGGGCTGGTGAACGAAATCGACGGTGAAGGCGCCGGACTTCGTGCCGAGCTCGGCGAGGACTTTTTCAGCGGTTTCGATGGAGGAATGGCGGAAACCGGTGGTGACGGTGACGACGAGCAACTTTTTCGTTTCCGCGAAGGCGGAGGAGAGCGAGAGGGCTGCGGCGAGCAGGAGCGTGAGGCGTGTGATCATGGTGGTTGCAGAACGTGGCGCGGGGAAGCGCTTTTGCAGGCGGAAAATACGCGGAAAGAGAGCGGCGGCTCTTTTCCTGCGATGCGTGCGCTGTCTCCTCCGGCGCGTCTTAGAAGAAGATGCTCAGGGCAATCGAGCCGAAGATCTGTTCGTCCGGCTGGCCTTTGAACTCGCAGGTGCGGTAGATGTAGGCATAGCTGAGCTTGGAGTTGCGCCAGTTGATGGCAAAGCCGACCGAAAGATCGGCGACGAAGGGTTTTTTGTCCACGGAGTGGCTCTCCCGGAAGGTGTTGCCATCAAGGAAGATGTTGCGCGCGACAGCCCGGCCTTCGGCGCGGGCGAAAAGATGGCAGCCAAACCGATGTGCCCAAGAGTTGGAACTCGAAGCGCCCTCCATGGGTGTCGGCGTGGTGGCGGAGTCGCTGATGGCCCCGGTGCCGAAGTCATCCGGCAGGTTGTAACCGATGCGAAGTTCGCCGCCGAGCGTGCCGTGCGTGTACACATTGCCGAGCGTGGCCCCGACATAGGGCAGGAAATCCCAGCCCACGCCATGACTGGCGGCGTTGTGGTGAAGGCGCCATTTGCGTTCGTAGGACGCATTGATGCCGACCTCATTGCGCAACTGGTTGTCCCAGCCTTGGGGAGAACGTTGTCCCAGAGAGTCATGGGCGAAACGCTGAGTCTCTTCTGCCATGGACCAAGGGCCGATGACGCCGATGTTGAAGAGGAGGGTGTTTTTCACCGTGGCCTTTTTCCACACGAGCCCGAGTCCTACATAAAACCAGCCTGCATAGGGGCGTTCATTTGCCACGAGGGCTGGATTGCGCACATCGACGGGGGTGAACATGCTCTGGCCGATGGAAATGGCCACATTGCGTTCATAGCTGGAATCTCCCGTCCCAGGGGCGCCATCGAAAAGGCCCGCGACTCCGCCCACGTTCGCATCATCACCGAAGCGACTGAGGCTGGGCGAGGTCCAACTGATGCGCATGCCGTTGGTGTAGTCCCGATCCGTGCTGCTGAATGCGTCGTTTTCAAAGTAGAAGGTCAGCGCACCGAAGCGGGCGGGCTGGAGGTCTGGAGCAAGCTGGGCAGGCGCCAGGCAGGGAAAGGCCAGGACGACCATGAGGTAAAGGCGCGTTTTCATGATAAACGAAACTCTCTGTGTTGAGTCACCGCAAGTCCATCACATTGTTTGCGCCTTCCACAATAGATCTGAAGACAGCTTCGGGCGAACCAAGGCTATGTGACGATGGAAAGTGCGACGAAAGAGCAGCGCCTGGCACGTTTGTCTTCGGATGAAAACGCTGCTCTTCTCGCTCCTGTCGTGCTTGGTTGTTTCCCTGAACGCCCAAACCGTCGCGCCAGCGGCCATTGATGCGTCGAAGCACCCGAATCTGCAGGCGGCGCTGGATGCAGTGCCGGAAAGCGGTGGTGTCGTGACGATCCCACCGGGGAATTACGAGATCATGGAACCGCTGCGGGTGAAGACAGCGGAGACGCGCATCGTTGGTGGCGGAGCGGCGACGCACATCATCAACAAGAGCGAGTCGGGGACTCCCGCCTTCATTCTGCGGCCCGTCAATCTCGACACGGATAAGAAATCGCGGCTTTGGCGTGTGCAGATGGCGGACCTGCGCATCAGCGGCAATGAGAAGAGCGGCGACGGCGTCTTCGCAGAGGGGATTCAGGAGATTTATCTCGAAGGCGTGTCGATCGACCACAACGGCGGGCACGGCATCCAGTTGAAGGACTGCTATGAAGATCCGCGCATCGCGGACTGCATCCTGACCTACAACAAGAAATGCGGGATCGAGATCATCGGCTGTCATGACATCGTGGTGAACGCGAACCACTTCGAGGAGAACCAGGACGCGCTGCGCTGCGTGGATTCCTTCAACCTGTGCATGAACGGCAACAACATCGACGACCACCTCGGCAACGGAGTGATCATCGAGAACACCTACGGCTCGGTGCTGAGTGGTAACATGATCGAGGAGTGCAACGGCACGGCGATCATCCTGGATCGCGATTGCTACGGCATCACGCTGAGCGCGAATGTGATCGCGCATCACCTGAAAGGCGGGATCGATCTGCGCGATGCCTGCGGTTGCACGATCAGCGCGAACACATTCACCATCGCGCATGAGTTTTCGGTGAGGGTTGGCGGGGGCTCAGAGCGCAACACGATCAGCGCGAACACCTTCTGCAACACCTACATTGGGGCGGGGCAGGACAAACGGCCCGCCGAGGACAAGACACCGATGGGTATTGATGAGGGGACCGGCGTGCTGGTGGAGAAAGGAGTCAACGGGCTGATACTCAATGGTAATACGTTCTCAGGGCTCTCCACCGCGGCGGTTTGGAGCACGGGCGAGGTTAAAAATGTCCTCGTGACAAGCAATCTATGCATGGACTGTGGCCGTAAACTTGCTAAGAACAGCGCGTGGTTGTCCTTTGAGCAAAAGACGGGTGTCCTGCTCAAAGACAACCTGAATGAAACCTCATCCACTGATCCCTGACGACTCATGCTTGATGTGCAGCGCTATCGTGGGGCCACCCATCTTGAGGAGATCAAATTTGCCCGCAAGTTCATGTGGGCGCACATGATTCTAGGACCGGTGGTGATCGCGCTGTTCCTGTTTCACGAGGTTTTCTCGTGGTTTGCGGGCTCCACACTCTGGTACACGCTCAGCCTCGCCGTGATGTATGGGTTTATGAATGAGAGAAAACACTGCCGCTGGCTGCTGGCGCTGGTCTTTCTTGGAGGAGCAGGGGCGGGTGTGCTGTTCGTTAACCGGGTGTTTCCCGGCATTGATCCGCCACGCGGACCGTTGATTCCGCATGCGTTCGTCCCGATCTGGGTGGGACTGGCCAATCTGGCCTACACGGTCGGGGCATTGTTCCTGCTGTTCAACACGCGCATCCGCCGTGCCGGGCAGGTGGGATTTACCTTGTGGTGAAAAAAGAAGTGCCAGAGAGCAGCCTCTCTGGCACCTGCAATTGAACTGAGCGGCCGAAGTCTATTTTTTCCGATCACGCAGCGCACCGGTTTTGAGGCGCAGGCCGTTGAGGCGGATGAAGCCGGTGGCATCGTCCTGGTTGTAGGCCTTGGTTGGATCGGCCTCCATGGTCGCGATCTGCGGGTTGTAGAGGCTGTAGAGGCTCTTGCGCCCGGCGGCGATGATGTTGCCCTTGTAGAGTTTGAGGCGTACGGTGCCGCTGACCTTTTGCTGGCTCTCGGTGACGAGGGCTTGCAGCGCGAGACGCTCCGGCGCGTACCAGAAGCCATTGTAAACAAGCGTGGCGTATTTGGGGATGAGGCCGTCACGCAGATGCATGACCTCGCGGTCCATCGTGAGGCTTTCAATCTGACGATGGGCAAAGTGCAGGATGCTGCCGCCGGGTGTTTCATACACGCCACGGCTCTTCATGCCGACGAAACGGTTTTCCACCATGTCCACGCGGCCGACACCGTGCTTGCCGCCGAGTTTGTTGAGCAGTTTCATCACACCGAGCGGTGAGAGCAATTTGCCGTTCACGGCGATGCAGTTGCCTTTCTCGAATTCGAGGATGACAGTTTCGGCCTTGTCAGGAGCGTCTTCTGGGAACACGGAGAGCGTGTTGAAGTAGCCTTTGTATTTGGGATCGCTGGCATCGAACCACGGATCTTCGAGAATGCCGGCCTCGTAGCTGATGTGCAGGAGGTTACGGTCCATCGAGAACGGCTTTTTAGCACTGGCCTGGACGGGGATTTTCTTCTCGTCGCAGTAGGCGATCATTTCGGCACGGCCAGGAAACTGCGTGCGGAAGCGTTCGTCACGCCACGGGGCGATGATTTCAATTTCGGGGGCCAGAGCGGCGGCGGTGAGTTCGAAACGGACCTGGTCGTTGCCTTTGCCGGTGGCTCCGTGGGCGATAAAGCCGGCTTTTTCAGCCTTGGCAATCTCCACCATGCGTTTGGCGATGAGCGGACGGGCGATGCTGGTGCCGAGGAAGTATTCGCCTTCATAAATGGCTCCGGCTTGAACCATCGGGAAGATGAAATCGGTGGCGAATTCCTCCTGGAGATCGTCGATGTAGATTTTCGAGGCACCAGTCTTCTTTGCCTTGGCGTTGAGGCCCTTCAATTCGTCGTCCTGGCCGATATTTGCGCAGAAGGCGATGACTTCAGCCTGATAGGTTTCTTTGATCCAGGAAAGAAGGACGGAGGTGTCGAGACCACCAGAATAGGCGAGGACGATTTTCTTGCTCATATGTGAGTTCGATGAAAGGGGGCGAAAAAGAGGGCGCGAGAATACGGGTGATTGCCGGGGTGTCGAGGGCGAGTTTCGAGCGCCGCTGTCTGTTTTGCCAGGCGACGAGAGGGAGTAAAAAGACTCCTCGAAAGTCAGCAGCGGTGGTTTCAGATCCTCTGAATCAATGTTTAGGTCATCTTTATTATTAGACCAATTATTATTGAAATTATATTTGTTATGGTTAAGATGGATGAGATTCACGAAAATTCATGGGATTATATCATGCGATCCGAGACTTAACCCTCCTCAAACGAGGGGCGGGGAAAGGCACTCTCGCAGAGAGATTCCGCGCATGCCTGCGTGGAATGTCTGGGGTTACTGTGTCCTGTTTAATGGTGCTGTATGCGGGTCAGAATGTGCTGGCTCACAACTTGAATCAGCGCACAAATTACCTGGTGTTTGATCAGGTGACGATGGACATGATCAAGCAGCGGGCCAAGGCAGGCCAGCCGTTGCTCAAGGCGGGAGACACCATTGGGCTGGTCATCAAGGCAACGCCAGATGTAGGCACGCCCACGGGCGCTGGCGGTTATTCGACGTTTTTCATTCCAGTGGGAACACAGGTGGTGGGCGCCCAATACGGCTACATCGACAGCAAGGGTGCCTTTGTGACGATCCCGATGAAGGGCCAGTCGATTCTTGCTTTGGGTGATGGTTCCGAAGGCTCGAGAACGAGTTCTTCGCTCATCGGGCTGCAATTGGGACCGAACATCACAGGACAAACTTCTCTTGTGGTCGATGCCTCAGGCGTGCATCGCGGCACGATGGCAGGTGTGTACGCGGACACCGGCATTTTTTATTCCACCGATCCGAAGACGGTGTGGCAGAGCTGGGTGACCAGCGGCGGTCTCGATGGCAACGTCAGCACGACGGCGGACAATTATATCACCAACAATTCCGGTGACGTGGTCATTCCGACCACACGGTGGGATGCGGAACAGTTGCTGGCGTGGGGTTCCAAATCACCCGCTGCGTTGATTGATTCGCAGGACCAGCGTGGCAACACACCGTGGGGCATGGGCAGCGGCGCGGCAGGGCCGGAGAGCGGTTACGCGTGGCATTTCGACAAGACGGTGTGGGACGCGCAGGCGGCGAACTCCAGCCGCATGAAACTCTCGGTGAGCAGCATGGGGCCGTGGAAGCGCATCCGCTACGCTGGCAGCATGGCGGGCAATGACGTACCGGGAAAAAAAGGTACAATGCTTGGCTACGTCGGAGTGGATGCCTCCGGCATCGGCTTTGAACTCAGCCCCGCGAATCCTCTGCCGCCCACCACGAGCTGGGCCGACACCAGCAGCCCAAAGTCCATCCGCATGGCCTGGGGCAATCTGGAACTGTTCCGCCCTGAGTACAGCCGCGTGCAGTTGAAGATTTTGAAGGGGCCTGGTGAGGCTGGATCGCCTTTTGACGTGGATGGATTTCTTCAGTCCTACGCCGACACCTTTGGCGGTGATGCTGGCGGCGAGTACAACAACAAGGATCACCTCTGGCGTTACTATGAGCCCACACGCACGGACCTGGCAGGCAAGCCTTTCATCTCCAAACAAGCTTCCAAGCCGATCGTGGCTCCGGGGGAAAATTTCTCGTATGACCTCACGGTGGTGAACTTTGGCTTCATCACCCTGACCAATGTGGTGCTGGAGGACATTCTGCCCTCTGGTGTGCAGTTTGTGAGCGCCCAGCCGCAGCCGAACAGCGGCACCACCACGCTGACATGGAATCTCGGCAGCATGCCGCCGCAGGCCGTGAAGACTTTCCGCCTGAACGTGAAGGCCACCGGCACGGGCATCCAGGTGAACACCGCCTCCACTCGCAGCGACCAGACACCCAAGGCCAGCACGTTGGAAATCATCGACATCACCAGCCAGGCGCTGCTGTATCCGGACAAAACCGTCACGCCCAGCACGGCGCAGCCCGGCCAGACGGTGGATTACACGCTGGTCATCGAAAACGTGGGCACCACCGGCAGTGTCACGCCGATGATCATTACGGAGAATCTTCCCGCAGGCTTCACCTTCCTGAGTTTGGTCTCTGCCAAGATCAACGGTGCTCCTACCAGCACTGGTGGTGTGGTGGTCAACAGTACGAATCCGGCAAAGCCGCTGTTCATGGTGAACCAAACCATCAACGCTGGAAAGAAGCTCGATATTACCTTCCGAGCCAAAATCAGCGATTCGCAGGCCACGGGGGCTTACAGCAACAGCTACACCTACGAGTATGGTGGCAAGGTGATGTCCACCGGCGCGCTGGCCACCGTCAATGTCGGTGGTGCGCGCATCGGTGATACGGTCTTTCGCGATTGGAATGGCAACGGTGCGCAGGACGCGGGCGAGGAAGGGCTGCCCGGCGTGTCGGTGCAGCTTTGGGATGGTGCGGGAACCACGCTCATCGGCACTCGCATGACTGATGCTGCGGGCAAATATGTGTTTGGCGCTATCTCATCCCCTGGAACCTACCAGGTGCGTGCATCCGGTCTGCCGTCAGGCTATGTGCCCACGTACGACCTCGACGGCACCCTTGGCATCGGCAGTGCAAACCAGGCCGTGGTTTCCGTCACCGCCGGGCAGCAGCGCATGGATGTGGACTTTGGCTATCGTCCTGGAGGTTCGGGCAGCATCGGCGATTTGGTGTTCAATGACCTTGGCCGTGATGGTTCCTACCAAGACGGCACCGATTCTGGCATTCCCAATGTTACCGTGCGCCTGTATGCCGACAGCAACGGCAACAGCAAGCTCGACACCGGCGCTGATCTGCTGCTGGCAACCACGACCACGAATGCCGCAGGCGGCTACAGCTTCACCAATCTGCCCACGGGGCTGGCCTACATCGTGGATGTGGACCAGGATGATGCCGACATCACCGCCGTTCTCGGGGGCACGCCTGTCCGGATCACCACACCAGATCCCGTGGCGCTGCAAAACTTGGGTGGAGCCTACAATGGAGCGGACTTTGGCTTCTGGCGTGAACTGCCCGCCGCCCTCGGCGATGAAGTGTTCATCGATAACAACGGCAATGGTGTGAATGACAGTGGCGATCTCCCAGTGGTTGGCATTCAAGTCTTGATATATGCGGATGTGGATGGTGATGGTTTTGCCGATCTCGCCGAGCTTCTGCGCACCGCAATCACCGATGTACAAGGGCGCTACTTGGTGAATGACCTGGGCGCGGGGAGCTACATTGTGAAGCTGGACGCCACCTCTGTCGCGATGCCGCCTGGGTATCACGCGATTGTGGGAGAAGTGGCGGTGGCGTTGGAGGCGGGTGAGTCCTATTTGACCGCCGACTTTGCCTTTGTACAGCTCCTGACCAAGGCGGCCAATCGTGCCTCGGCAGTGCAGGGGGACCAGATCGTTTACACGCTCACGCCCAACTATCCTGGGGAAGATGCGCTCAAAAGTCTTTCCATCAGCGATGCCCTGCCGTCCGGCACAAGCTTTGTCAGCGCGGGGCAGGGGGGCGTGCTGAACACCTTTGCCTCCCAGCCAGCCGTGAGCGGCAGCGCGGGCAATCCCACCGTGCAGATGGTCACCGGCACCTACACCGGTAACGGTTCCGACAATCGCACTATCACCGGCGCCGGTTTCCAACCGGACGTGGTCATCGTCAAAGGGGCCAGCAGCGTGACGCCGGTCATCCGCACCTCATCCATGAGCGGAGATGCGGCCAAGCTTGTCACTGCCAACACGCTTTCCACCAATTTGATTCAGTCGTTGCTCTCCGATGGCTTCCAGCTCGGCAACAACTCGGCGGTGAACAGCAACGGCATGCGCTATGACTGGATCGCCTTCCGCGCGGCCAGTGGTGTGCTCAGTGTGGGCAGCTACACTGGCAATGGCGCGTCCTCCCGCACGATCACCAATCCGGGCTTCAAGCCGGGAACGGTGTTTGTCCTGCCTGCCACGTCCTCCTCGGCCGTCATGAAAATGGATGTGATGGGAGACAGTGAGTCGTTCCTTTTCACCGGCAATGCGGCCGCGACGAACTTGATCACAGGGCTGACCTCCTCTGGCTTCCAAGTGGGCACCGGCAGCAACGCCAGTTCCACGGTTTACCATTACATCGCCTGGAAGCCCTTGGAGGGCATCACGGCCACGGGGCTGTATGAAGGCAACAGCACCGATGACCGTAGCATCAGCGATGTGACCTTCCAGCCCTCCTTTGTGCTGCTGCGCAGTGCGTCGGCAGTGGCGGCGGTGATGCGCCCTGCCTCGCTCACGGGGGATTTGTCCATGTTTGGCAGCGCCAGCTCCAATGCCTCCAACAACATCCAGCTATTGCAGAGCGACGGCTTCCAGGTCGGTTCGGACACACGCGCCAATGCCTTCGGCGTTGCCAATTATTGGGCGGCCTTCCGCCCCGCAGCGGCCTCGACCCAGACGACCACGGCACTCGCAGTCTCCAAGACCCTGTGCCGCAATGGTGATCTCGTCACCCTGACGATGACGCTCACCAGCACTGGCGCGATGACGAACATCGTGCCCGATCTGCCTCTCGTGAACGCCACCGGCAGCGCCACCGCCACGCTGGTCAGCGGCCCCACATCAGCCACCGCCAGCATCTCAGCCGGAGGCAGCACGGCGTTCACTTGGACCTATCAAGTGGACGCGGGCGCAGGCAGCGGTGACATCAGCTTTGACTGCGGAGCGGCGGCGGGAAGCTACGCATTCGGTCATGGCATCTCCCCAAGTCTCAACGTGTCACGCACCGGTACCGGTCAGAGTGTGAGTTGGAATCTCGGCAGCACGACGGAGAGTGTGCCGGGATCGCTGGTGCAGAACCTCAATCTCTTTGCGTTCCAAGGTGACGACAAGACGGGCTTTTACCGTTACGATGCGGGCACGGGAGCCTGGGTGGCGCGAGCCAATGCACCCGGCACGGTCAATTGGGGCGGGGCTCTGGCTTCAGACGGCACCCACATTTATGCGTTGCGTGGTGACGACAGTACTTCCTTCTGGCGCTACGATCCTGTCGCCAACACCTGGACGACCCGTGCCAGCACGCCCGCAGCCATCCGAGAAGGGGGAGCCCTGGTTTATCGTGCGCCCTATTTCTATGCGCTGCGCGGAAACGATACCCTGTCGTTTTATCGTTACGATCCGGCGGCAAACACCTGGACCACACGCGCATCCCCTCCGGGCGACACGGATCAAGGCGCTGCTTTGACGACCGACGGCACCTATCTCTATGCCTTGCGTGGCGATGACAAATCCAACTTCTACCGTTACGATCCCTCCGCCAACACCTGGACCTCACGCGCTTCGACACCGAGCAGCATAAGCTCCGGCGGTGCGCTGACTTTTGACGGCACCTACATTTATGCCTTCCGCGGCGGGGATCGCTCCACCTTCTACCGCTACGATCGTTCATCGAACTCCTGGAGCACCCGTGCTTCCGCCCCAAACACGGCCTATTCAGGGGCCGCGCTGGTTCATGCAGGCTCCACCATCTACGCGTTGCGCGGGGACAGTTCCACCAACGTCTGGCGCTACAATCCTTCCGCCAATACCTGGGCCTCTCTGGCCAGCATGCCGGTCTATGTGAAGGGCGGCGGTGCGATGGTGGAATACGGTGCTCCGGTGCCCACCGAACTGTCGGTGGAACTCAACGTCCGGCCTTCTCTGGTCCTGCATGGCAGCACGGCAACGGTGACGATGACCATCAGTTCAACCGAGGCGCAGATCAATGGAGTGTCACCTCCGGCCCTGTCCGTTTCCGGCACGAACAGTACCACGGCCACGCTGGTCTCAGGCCCGCTGCCAACGATCGCGACTGTACCTTTAGACGGTTCCACCACCTTCACCTGGACTTACACGGTCTCGGCGGGCACCAATCCTGGCACGCTGATGTTTACGAACCCCGCGTTCAGCTCCGGCGGCCGCAGTTTCCCCGCATCCACCTCCAATGGCGTCATCACCACCCGTCCGCTGACGGTGACGATCAACGTGGCGGATGCCAGCGCCCTCGACTCGGTGGACAACGTCGCCACGATCCAAACCAACGAGTTCCGCGGCAGCTACGTCGTGGCCAACCTCACCAGCGGAGCGGATGAAGACCGCCTGCTGAAGGTGGACAAAGGTCAGGTGACCGATGTGGGGGCCACCGGCACCACGCAGGTGCGTGCCATCATGCTGAACTCCGAAGGCCAGATCTACGCGGCCGACCGCGATGCCACGGCGGGCTCGGGGGCTGACTTGATTGGGAAAATTGATCCTGCCACCGCGATGTTCACGCCGATTGGCCGGGCGGCCAACAGTACCAATCCACTCGAAGGAGCGCTGGGCAGCTTAACCGTGCTCAAAATCACCGCCATGGACACCGATCCGGCCTCCGGCCTGATTTATGCCGTTCATCGCCGTGAGGACGCCAGCAACAGCAACACACTGCTCGATGTGCTGTTCCAGATCGATCCCGAAACCGGCATGCATGTCGAGGACGCGTTCGGCGCGGGTGTGGATTATGTGCCGGTGGCCACCAACACGCTGCCAACCGCACTCTACGACATCGACGACATGAGCTTCCAGGTCGCAACGGGTGAGCTGTTTGCCATCGCCAACGATTCGACCACGGGAATGGGAGATCAGGACCGCCTGATCAAGATCGACATCCTGACCGGCGCGGTCACTGACATCGGTCGTGTCACACTGACCGGCACCACGACTGGCATCAATGATGTCGGTGGCTTGAATTTCGACTCGAATGGTTTCCTCCGCGCCACCACCGGCAACAGCGGAGCGGCCGCGACGAACAACACGCTCTGGCAGATCGATCCGCTCACCGGTGCGGCCACGCGTGAGGTTGCGTTGACGGCCAGCTTTGCTGCTTACACCGACCACCAGGCGCTCGCCTGCGCCTCTTCTCCCACTGCCATCCCCCAGACAGCGAGCCAGACCGTGCAGACCGCGCTCACTGGCAGCATTGGCGACGCCGTCTTTGCCGATGCCAACGCCAACGGCACGCAGGATGTCAGCGAGCCGGGTCTCTCCGGTGTGAAGATCAATGTGAGCAATGGCACGATCACCAAAACCGCCACCAGCGACGGTTTGGGCCGCTACCGCGTGTTCGGCCTGACGGCGAACGGTGGGGCACCCTGGACCGTGAGCGTTGATCTCGCCTCGTTGCCCGCCGACTGGGTGGCGACGACCTCCCCCACGCTGCAACGCACGCTCGCGGCCAACGGCACGCAAATCAACGACGCGGACTTCGGCTTTATCCCGCCAGACCCCAACGGCGGCTCGATTCGCGGCACCGTTTGGAGCGACGCGAATGAAAATGCGGTGATCGATGCAGGCGAACAGAACCTGTCCAACATCACGCTGCGTTTATACCGAGACCTCAACAACAACGGCAGCATCGAATCCAGCGACCTGCTCATGCGCCAGGCGGTGAGCGATGTGGGCGGTGCCTATCGTTTCAGCGGCTTGGGCGCGGCGAATTATCTGGTGGATGTGATCGAAAGCACCCTGTCGGCGGGAATGCAGCTTGTGACAGGTACTTCCACGCTGTCACTGACCACCGGTCTGCACCGCATCACGCTGGCCGCCGCGCAGAATGTGACGAATGCTCACTTCGGCCACAATCACACCGGCAGCATCGGCGATGTCGTCTTCTATGACACCAATTTCGACGGTGTGCAGGATCTCAACGGGGCGGACAACATCCTGGGCAACGCGGATGACGAGCCCGGCATCGCGTCCACGCGTGTCACACTCTATGCCGATGACAACGCCAACGGCGAGGTGGATGCCACCGAAGCTGTCATGGCGTTCACCAGTACGAATGCCAGCGGCCAATATCTTCTCTCACGCCTGCCGGGTGGCAAATATGTGGTGCGTGTCGAGGAGCAGCACGTCCCTGCACCGCCCACCAGCCCGAATGCGGGCCGTTTTGACACCATGCTGCCGACCACAGGCGAGGAGAGCCCGGTCACGCTGGCCCCAGGTGCTGCGGTGCTCACCGCAGACTTTGGTTTTGGCGAGCTGGCGCTGATCGAAGGGCATGTGTTCCATGATGTGAATTCCGACGGTCTCCTTGGTGCGGGCGAACCCGGCCTGCCAAACGTGACCGTGACTCTGTCTGGCACCAACGTGTCGGGCAGCCCTGTTTCCAAGTCTGTCGTCAGCGCGGCGGATGGCAGTTATTTCATCCTGACTGTTCCCGGCGCCTACACGGTGGCCTATGCCTCGAATGACGCGGATATTCCCGTCGCTCTCAGCCGTGTCACCACGCTTGCCTCTTATGGGATGAGTGTGGTGGGAGGCAACGAGATCGTGGACATCAATTTCGGTCGCGATCATGCCGGCGTCGCCACAGGAACGATTTTTGCGGACGCGGATGGCAACGGTTCGCGTCAAGCCGGTGAAAGCGGACTGGCCAACGTGCTGGTCGAGCTGTACAACTCTGCTGGAACCACGCTGCTTGACTCGCGTGTCACGGGCACGGACGGGATTTATCGTTTTGAAGGCCTCGAAAACGCCACGCACCTCATCAAGGTGCGCTCTGAGAGCCTGCCGCCTGGATATGCCGCCACGCCCACCGCTGATCCCGTGGCACCGCTGGATGGCAACGCCACCGTCACCATCACGAACGGTGGAACGGTGAGCGGACTCCATTTCGGCTACAGCATTCTCTCCGCCACATTTGGCGTCAGCGGCCGTGTGTGGAATGATGGCGGTCAAAGTGGTGGTGTGGCGGGTGATGGCATCATCAATGGCGCGGAGCCCGGCATCTCAGGCATCGCGGTGCAGGCATTGGTGGATTCCAACAACGACGGCGGCACGGACGACACGTTGACACTGACCACTGATGCCGGCGGCATCTTCAGCTTTAGCGGCATCTCTTCTGGCGCGCATGTGACCCTTGTGGTGCAGGGAGAGTTTTTAGCGGCGCAGGGTTACACGCAGACGGGTGATCCGGATGCCACTAAGGATCAGCAGACGGTCATCACCACGCTCACAGCCGGTGTGACCGGCAAGAATTTCGGTTACCTTCAGCAGCTCGGCAGCGTGGCGGGCCGTGTTGTCATCGGCAATGGCGACGGCATCGCCCAAGTGGGTGAAACCGGCCTCTCCGGGGTGGCTGTCACACTGACGCACGCAGGCAGCGACGGCATTCCAGGAACCGCGGATGACGTGCCTTACAACACCACGACGAATGCGTCGGGCGCGTTCAGCTTCACCAACCTCCTGCCCGGCTATTACAACACCACGCACACACCGGCGGCGACTTATTATCCTTGGATCGACTCTGATGGTGGAGCGCCAAACAACATCAGCATCACGCTCGAAACGAACCAAGATATCACGGCGCAGGACTTTGAAGTGACACGCCTGCAGATTGGAGATCTTGTCTGGAACGACGTGAACAACAACGGTCTGTTCGATTCGGGCGAAAACGGCGTTTCGGGTCTGCAGGTGCAGTTGTTCACACCTGGAGCCGACAACGCGGTGGGCGGTTCCGGTGCGAACGCGGACGTGCTGGTCGCTTCGAGCACGACGAATGGCGCTGGTTTGTACAACTTCGGCAGCCTGGCTCCTGGTGCTTACTTCGTGCGTGTCACGCCGCCCGTCGCGCTGCCCTATACCTCTGGTACGCCCGGTGTGGTGGACAATCAAACCGACAATGACAACAACGGCAGCCAGCCGGGTGGCGCGGGCGCGCCGTTGTTCAGTCCGGTGTTCACACTGACCGTGGGCACGGAGTCGATGACTGACGGGGACGGCAGTCCGAACTCGGAGATGACCATTGACTTCGGTCTCTCCAACTGCACCACCTTCGCGCTGTCGCCAGCGCAGTTGCCGAGCGGCACCGCAGGTGTGGCCTACAATGTCACCCTGGCCGCTTCTGGAGGAAGCGGTCCCTACGTTTACACCGCTCGCAGCACCCTGCCTGGAGGGCTTGCCTTGAGCTCCGATGGCGTGATCAGCGGCATGCCCACCACGGCGGGCGGCACTGAGGTGACGGTGTCTGCGCTTGATTCCAATGGCTGTGAAACAACCGTCACGCGCATGCTTCTTGTGGCTCCTGCCGTGGGGAACTGTCCGGACCCGCTGGGCCGCACGAACGGCGTTTCCTATCTCGTGACCCGCATCGGCCGCGATGTGTTTGGGGGTGAAACTCAAAGCCAGGGCAACTGTATCTTCAACATGTCTCCAGATGGCCGCTGGATCACCGGCATCCGTTTTGGTCTCAAGACACGTGGTTTTGTGATGAGCACGCTCTCACACGCCAACGTGGACATTCCTCTGGTGGATGCCTCGCATCCCTATGCGATGGGTGGTGACGTGAATGACAGTGGCAACGTCGTCGGTCATGAAAAATGGACCAGCGGCAAAAAGTTCAACGTCATCCCCTGGTTCTACAACCATGCCACCGGCACGGTCACGCGCCTGCTCACGCCTTACGATGGCAATGCCAGCGTTTATGCCCTGCCGTGCGCGCTGACTGCCGACAGCACCTATGCATTTGGCACGGTGGACCCGGACGGCCCTTCGGGACCGCTGATGTCCCAGGGCGGCTGGTGGAATCTCAATTCCCGTGTGTGGACGGCGATCTCCGGCGTGCGTGAGATGTATGATGCCTCCGCAGATGGCACGAAGCTGCTCGTCATCGACAGCAGCGGCGTGGGCAAGGTGATCAGCGGTCATCCCACCATCGGTTGGAGCACCACGGTGGTCACCTTCACCGGTGGTTCACTTCGCGGCGGCCGCCTCAGCCCGAACGGACGTTATGTCGGTTCCAGCCAGCGCATTTCCGGTGTGCCGGTGCCGTTCGTTTACGACACGCTGACCACCTTGCGCACCAATCTGCCCCGCGTTCTGCCGCAGGACAGCCTGGGGGGCATTGTGGGTGCCATCAGCGACACCGGACGCGCTCTTGGCTCGATCTACAGCACGGGTTCATCCGGCAGTTTCGCTGTCATGTGGGATTCGCCGACGACTCTCTACACACGCATCTCCGACCTGCTGATTTCTGACGGCCATGCCGCACAGGACAGTGCTTACGCCTCTTGGAACATCTACAACGGCGGCGACGGCATCTCTGCCGACGGCAACACGCTGGGCGTGTATGGCAACAATCCTTCCGCCATTGAGGATTCGATTTTGTTCCAGCGCATTCCAGCGGCGGAAGGCCGTCTCTGTCTCGGCAATGCCGTGTGGCAGGACACCGACCGTGACGGCATCAAGGATCTGGGCGAGCCTGGTGTGGCAGGTGCCGTGGTGCGTTTGTTCCATCCTGGTGCGGATGGTGTGCGCGGTGGTACGGGTGCCAATGCCGACTACGAGGTGGCGCCGCCCATCACCACTGCGAGCAGCGGTGCCTATGTGTTCAGCTCTGTTCCTGCGGGAACCTATTATGTGCAGGTCACACCCACCGCATCCCTGCCTGCAACCTCCGGGGGTGTCATTCCATTCGACAGCGGGATTAACAACGACAACAACGGCCTTCAGCCTGGCGGGCCGGGAACACCGATCTTCAGCCCCATGATCGCGCTGGCTCCTGGCACGGAGCCGATGAACGATGGCGACACCAATCCCAACACTGAACTCTCCATCGACTTCGGTCTCAACAACGGTGTGAACGTGGGTGACCTCGTGTTTGCCGATTTGAACGCGAACGGGCTGTTTGAGCCGGCTTCTGGTGAGACGGGCATTCCGAATGTTGGTGTGCAGTTGTTGGACAGCGGCGGCAGCGTTTTGATGAGCACCGTCACGGGTGCGGATGGGCGTTATTTGTTCGGCTCCTGTGCTCCTGGCAGCTATCGCGTGCGTGTGCCGGTGCCGTCATCCATCTACACGCTGGCGTCACCTGCGGACACGGCGGACAACGGTGAAGACAATGACAACAACGGCACTCAGTCGGGCGGCACGGGCTCCAGCGCGACCAGCCCGCTGATCACGCTCGCCACCGGCACGGAACCGGGATCGTCCGGCGGTACGAGTTTTGAAAACACCATCGACTTTGGTTTCCGTCCCTGCCCGAACATCGCCATTTCTCCGGCCACATTGGCTGCTGGCGTCGTCGGCACGGCCTATTCGCAGACCATGACGGCCGACGGCAGCAGCGCCACGCCTTACACCTGGAGCACGGTGTCCGGTTCACTTCCGGCGGGATTGAGTCTCGGAAGCAATGGTGTCATCAGCGGCACACCCACGGGCTCGACCAGCGGCGTGGACGGAGCCAGCGTCACCATTCGCGCGATGGATGCCGACACCTGCTACAAAGACCAGGTGCTCAGCATCAAGGTCTGCCCCGTCATCACCGTGAATCCCACCACGCTGCCCGTTCCGCTGATCGGTGTTCCTTACTCACAGACAGTCACGGTCAGCGGCACCACGGCCACTCCGGTGATCTTCAGTGTCACGGGATTGCCTGCATGGCTCAGCCTCGACCCGAGCACGGGTGCGCTGTCCGGCATGCCGAGCAATGCCGCCTCAGTGACCTTCACCATCACCGCAACGGATGCGAATCTCTGCTCCGGTTCACGCGAATACACACTGCCACCGGTTTGCCCGACGATCACAATCGATCCTGCCGTGCCTGCGGTTGCCAAAGTGGGGCAGGCTTATTCGCAGACGCTGACCGCATCGCCGCAATCCGGTCTGACCGGTCAATACTACACCGGCAAGAGCTTCGACACGCTCGTGCTGACCCGCCAGGACAGCTCGGTTGATTTCGACTGGACCAGTGGTTCGCCGCATGCCTCGGTTCCCGCTGACAATTTCTCCGTGCGCTGGAACGGTTTCATCCGGCCGTCTGCAACGGGCACGCACACCTTCCAATGCACGTCCGATGACGGCATCCGCCTCTGGGTCAACAACACGCTGATCATCGACCACTGGCAGGATCAGTCAGCCACGACATACAGCGCGACCCTTTCTTTGACGGCAGGAACGGTGGTGCCTGTCCGCATGGAATTTTATGAAAACGCAGGCTCGGCCGTCGCACGTTTGCAGTGGTCGGGGCCAACGCACACGATGCAGACGGTCACCGGCTGGCTCACGCATTCGTGGAGCATTGCCAGCGGCACTCTGCCCGCAGGACTTTCCCTTGATCCGGCCACGGGCATCATCAGCGGAACTCCAACGGTGGCGAATGGCATCGGTGTCAATGTGACCGTGCGTGCCACCGATCCCAGTGGCTGCGCCGGCACTCGTGTTCTGCCCTTCCAGGTTTGCCCGGTCATCACGCTCAATCCTTCCGCGCTGCCACCGGCGACGGTGGGCTTGGAATACCAGCAGACCGTGAGTGCCTCTGGGGGTGTCGCTCCTTATCAGTTCACCATCGCCAGCGGCTCGCTTCCAGTATGGTGTGCCTTGAATGCCAGCACGGGTGTGATTTCCGGCACTCCACCCGATGCCACTCGGATCACTTTCACCGTGCGTGCCACCGACGCGAACGGCTGCACAGGCACGCAGGCTTACACGCTTGATCCGCGCTGCTCGATCATCACGCTGACGCCGGCAACCCTCTCCAAGGCTACGGTGGGTACGGCTTACTCCCAGACTTTGACTGCTTCTGGCGGCACCGCGCCGCATTCCTTTGCCTTGAGCAGTGGCACGCTGCCAGATGGTCTTTCGCTTTCGAGTGAAGGCGTGATTTCGGGCACGCCGACGGCTGAAAATGCCGGAGGAACCAGCATCACCGTTCGCATCACGGATGCCGAAGGGTGTGTCGGCCTGGTGAGTCGTCAGGTGCAGGTCTGCCCGGTCATCACGCTCACTCCGGCCACACTTCCCGCGCCGGTGATTGGTTTCCCCTATGCACAAACATTGACCGCCAGTGGCAGCAGCGCCACGCCGCTGACATGGACTGCGAGCGGCCTGCCTGCCTGGTTGAGCATCGACAGCGGCACCGGTGTTCTCAGCGGCACCGCGACGACGTCCACACCCGTCACCTTCACTCTCACCGCGACGGATGCGAATGGTTGCCCAGGTTCGCGCTCCTACACGGTCATACCGGTCTGTCCGGTCATCACACTCGGCGGCATTCCGCCGTCCAATGGCTATCTCAACACCAGCTACTCGCAAACTCTCACTGCGAGCGGTGGAACCGCTCCCTATTCATTCGCGTTGATCAGCGGAACCTTGCCGCCGGGACTCACCATGGCCTCCGATGGCACGTTCAGTGGCACACCGACGACCCTCGGCAGCTACACCGTCACCGTACGTGCCACGGACGGCTACAACTGCCAGAGTACGACCAGCACCGTTACGTTCCTCGTCAAAGGCATGAGTTTGGGCAACCAGGTATGGATCGACATGAACGACGACGGTCTGCGCGGATCCATGGAAAGCGGTGTGCCGAACCTGCTCATGCAGTTGTGGTCGCCAGGCATCAACGGAGCGATGGACAACGGCGCTGGTGATGACGTGATGATCGGCTCCGCCAAAACCACAGACGCCAACGGCGTCTATCTTTTCAACAACCTCGCGCCGGGCATCTATTACGTGCGCATTCCTACACCGCCGACGTTTTATCCGAAGATCAGCACGAGCCAGGTGGCTCTCGACAATCGCGTCAACAATGACAACAACGGCCTCCAGTCTGTTTCCGGCGATCCGGTGGTTACACCATTGATCACGCTGTCTCCCACCACGGAGCCCGGCAGCGGCACCGATGGTGATGACACCGATGCCGACAGCACCATCGACATCGGCTTTGCCAACGCCAACCCGTGCCAGATCACCAATCTCATCGACAACCCCAGCTTTGAATTCCAGGGGCTTCCGAACACGACCGGCACATCGACGATGGTGCTCGGTTATGACGGCACGGGCACGTCGTTTGGTGCGAACATCAACGCATTCCAGTGGCTCGGCGGCACGAACGGCACCAGCGGCATCGGTGAGCCGGTGCAGCGCGTGCAGATCCTCTCTGGCAACAACGGCTCGCGCGTTTCCTGGATGGAGAGCGTGAAGAGCCGCCATGGCAAACGCATGCTGCTGCTGCAGGGGACCAACTCCTGTGCGAGCCTGCGTCCGGCAGGTGGTGGCGCCTGGAGCACGGTGTTGCTGCCGGGCAAGGAATACGAGCTGAGCGTCTGGGCCTCCAGCGCTTCAGCCGGCGCCGCCTCGATTCTGTGGGATCTCGGCGCGAACGCGCAGATTTTCCAGATCATCACCGGCGCGACACCGGGCATCTATCAGTACTACACCGTGCCACAGGGTGAAATGAGCGCCACGGCTCCAGGCGTGCAGCAGTGCTGCGGTTA
Source organism: Prosthecobacter sp. (assembly GCF_034366625.1). Taxonomy (NCBI): domain Bacteria; kingdom Pseudomonadati; phylum Verrucomicrobiota; class Verrucomicrobiia; order Verrucomicrobiales; family Verrucomicrobiaceae; genus Prosthecobacter; species Prosthecobacter sp. The sequence goes on along the minus strand of NZ_JAXMIH010000024.1, from coordinate 150,169 downwards.
CAGCGGCGGCACGGTTTCTTATCCATCCTTCGGTGCGTCTGATTACAATGGCTGGACGGAAGCCTCGGCGAACGCGTTGCAGCCGGTGTGGCGGCAGTTCACTTACCGCTTCCGTGTTGCCAATGCGGCCACGCAGTCGCAGATCGACACGGCCACCATCGTTCTTTCCGGCGGCAGCAGCACGAATTCGGTGGCCGCCGACCTCGTGTATCTCTGCCAGGTCAGCCCTTCCGCCACACTCACCATTGGCAACCTCGTGTGGAATGATGCCAACAAGAATGGCGTGCGCGATACCGGTGCGTTCAGCGAAATCGGCATCGGCAGCGTCACGGTCGATCTTTTCCGCACCACCAATGACATCGCCGGTGACGCCGACGACCTCCTGATCGGCAGCACCACCACCAGTCCCACCGGTGCCTACAACTTCACCGGCCTCGCCGATGGCAAATACGTCGTGCGTGTCACACCTCCCGCAAGCATTCCCGCCACTGGTGGCAACGTGGTCATCGCCGACAACGGCATCAACAACGATAACAACGGTTCGCAACCCGGCGGGCCCGGCACTTACCTTTTCAGCCCGGTGATCAACCTTGGCATCGGTGCGGAACCGAACAATGACGGTGATGCCAACCCCGACACCGAACTCAGCATCGACTTTGGCCTGTTCACTGGCATCCAGCTCGGCAACCAGCTCTTTATCGACACCAATAACGACGGCGTCTTCAGCAGTGGCACGGAAACCGGTGCCGGCGCCGGTGTGACGGTGGAACTGCTCGATGGCTCGGTGAACACCGTCGTCGCCAGCACCACGACGAACAGTTCCGGCGTTTATGGATTCACCGTCTATCAACCTGCCGCGTATCGCGTGCGCATCCCCGCTCCGCCTGCGCTGTATCCGCTGGCCTCCGGTGTGGCCGACGGCTCGGACAATGGCGAGGACAACGACAGCAATGCGTTGCAGCCCGGTGGCATCAGCACGGCGGTGATCAGTCCGGTGATATCGCTGACCGCCGGTGGTGAACCTGGCGGCGCAGGCATCTCGAATATCGAAAACACCATCGACTTCGGTTTCCGTGGCTGTCCGACCATCACCATCAGCCCCGGCACTGTCGGCGTGGCAACGCAATACGTGGCCTATAATCCGCTCACACTCACCTCCAGTGGCGGCGCTGGTGGTTACTCGTATTCCATCAGCAGCGGCGGTCTGCCAAACGGCATGACCTTGAGCAGTGGCGGCGTCATCAGCGGCACACCGGGCGCATCCGCAGCGCCTGGAAGCTATGCCTTCACCGTGCGCAGCACCGACAGCCAGGGCTGTGCCGGCACGCAGAACTACACACTGACACTCATCAACGCGATCGTGACCGTCAGCCCGAGCACGCTGCCTTCCGCGACGCAGTATGCAGCATACACTCAAAACCTGCTGGCCTCTGGAGGCACCTCGCCCTACGCCTGGAGCGTCAGTCCTTCGGCTTTGAGCGGAACCGCTGTGTGGTGGCCGGGTGAAAACGGCGCGGCAGAAGTGGTGGCAGGAAACAACGGCGCATTGGTGAACGGCGTCGCCTTCACCGCAGGTCGGATCGGTCGCGCATTCCTTTTCGACGGCACCGATGATCACATGCAGGTGGCGGACCAGTCAGTCATGCGTCCGGCGCAGATCAGTCTTGAAGCCTGGGTGCGTCCGGCCAGTTCCACGCCGTTCGGTAATCGCATCCTCATCGCCAAAACCTCCAGCATCGCCTCGCCAGCGAATGGCTACGGCCTGCTTCAGAACAGCGGCACGAGTTCTGTGCGTTTCTGGATCAATGGCATCAGTTCGGTGGCGTCCACGTCGGAGTTTGTCGATGCGCCGGTGGTGGTGGACGACTGGAGTCATGTGGTGGCCACATACGACCTCACCAATCTGCGCATTTATGTCAACGGTGTGCAGATCGCCTCAAAAGCTTTCACTGCGGCCATCAGCCACTCTTCGCAGCCTCTGGTCATGGGCGGCAGCGCGACGGCGGGCACACACTGGAGCGGTGCGTTCGATGAACCGGTGATTTACAATCGTGCGATCAGCGCCGCCGAGGTGTTGTCACGCTACAACCTCACGAACAGCGGCAACTACGGCCTGCCGACCGGCCTGGCGCTCGACTCCGCGACCGGCATCCTGAGTGGAACGCCCACCGCCGTGCCGTCGAGCTATCCCTTCACCGTTCGCGCGAGCGATCTATACAGCGGCATCGGCATGCGTAGTTACACGCTCGCTGTCGCATGTCCGGTCATCGACATCACACCCAAGACGCTCGCGGACGCCACGCAGTATGCGGCTTACACCGCTGTCACGCTGAACGCGGCGGGTGGGACAGCGCCGTATCAATGGGACATCACCAGCGGGGCCTTGCCGACCGGCATGAGCCTGAGCAGCGCGGGGGTGATCAGCGGCACGCCGGGTTCCGCGCCCGCCACCTACTCGGTCACCGTGCGTGCGCGTGATGCGAACAACTGCGTGAGCACACAGGCGCTCAGCGTGCGCGTGGTCTGCCCGCCGATCATGCTCACTCCGTCCGCACTGCCAGACGCGCAGCAGTTTGCAGCCTACACAGCGGTGCTGCTGGATGGCACGGGCGGCAGCGCACCCTACACCTTCAGTATCGACAGCGGCGCCCTGCCCGCCGGCATGAGCATGACGAATGCCGGCCTGATCAGCGGCACACCGACCGCCACACCGGGTGATTATACCGTGGTGATTCGTGGCGCGGACAGTGTCGGCTGCTCGGGCACGCGCAGCTATACCGTGAGTGTGACCTGCCCGGTCATCGCCATTTCACCGTCATCACTGCCGAATGCACGCCAGTATCAGGCCTACAGCCAGACCTTGAGCGCCAGTGGCGGCAATCCGGCCTACACCTGGTCGCTGGAAAGCGGCAGCATGCCCGCAGGACTGGCCCTGAGCAGCGGCGGTGTCATCAGCGGTACGCCGACGGCACCGCCGGGCAGCTACAACTTCCGCGTGAAGGCCACCGACAGCTTTGGCTGCGCCGGCACGCGTGACTACACGCTCATCTTTGACTGCCCGCTCATCAGCATCACGCCCACAACGCTGCCGCAGGCCACGACGACGGAGCTGTACAGCCAGCAGCTCACCGCCAGCGGCGGCACCACGCCATATACTTGGTCGCTGGCGGCCGGGGCGCTGCCTGCGGGCATCACGCTGTCCTCGGCGGGATTGATCAGCGGCACCACGACCGCCGTCGGTTCCTTCAACTTCACCGTTCAAGCCAGCGATTTGAACGCCTGCGTGAAGCAGCAGGCGCTCTCCCTCGGTGTGAACTGCGCCGCGATCACGATCACGCCGGCCTCGCTGCCAACCGCAACCGTGGGCAACGCCTACTCGCAGCAGCTCAGCGCCAGCGGTGGCGTGGGCACGAAGACTTGGTCGCGCACCGGCGGGTCCTTCCCCACGGGCATGAGCATCTCGCCTTCCGGCCTGATCAGCGGCACACCGACGAGCACGCCGGGCAACTACAGCGTCACCCTCCAGGCGATGGATCAGAACAACTGCCCTGGTACCATCAATTATGTCATCACCCTGCAATGCCCGACGATCACCGTCTCACCGGCAACGGTGCCAGACGCGACGGTGGGAGTCAGCTACACGACCAATCTCACCGCAGGCGGCGGCACCGGACCGTACACTTGGAGCATTCCGGCGGGTTCCCTGCCTGCGGGTGTCGCTTTGAGCCCCTCGGGCAGTGTCAGTGGCACGCCGACGGCGGCAGGCAGCTTCTCCTTCACCGCCGAGGCACGTGATGTGTATGGCTGCATCGGCAGCGCCACGATCAGTTGCACGGTTGTCTGTCCGACGCTCACACTCAGCCCCGGCAGCCTGGCCTCGGGCTATCGTGGTGTGGCCTACAGCCAGACGGTCACGAGCAGTGGCGGTGTCGGGCCTTATAGCTATTCGCTCATCGCAGGCAGCCTGCCGCCGGGAGTGACGTTGAGCACGAGCACGGGAGCCATTAGTGGTACGCCGACCGCCGCAGGCAGCTACAGCTTCACGATTCGCAGCGTTGATTCCGCCACCTGTTCCGGCACGCGTGATTATGCCGTGGTGATCAATGGTCTGACACTGGGGAACCTCGTCTGGGATGATCTGGACCAGAGCGGCATGCGTGATGCCGGTGAACCTGGTCTCGCAGGTGTTTCTCTTCAGCTTTTCGCCACCACTGACACGGTGATCGGCAATGGCGATGACGTTTCGCAGGGCACGACGACCACGGACGGCTCCGGCGGTTACGCATTCACCGGTCTGGCACCGGGACGCTACTTTGTGCGTATCGCCACGCCACTCTCCACACACCCGATGTCATCCGGGGCGCAGGTGAGCACGGACAATGGCATCGATAACGATAACAACGGCGTGCAGGCAGGCGGGAAGGGGACGGTGGTCACTTCACCAGTCATCACGCTGGCCGTCGGACGTGAACCGGGAGACAACGCCGGTGGCACGGATGCGGACAACAGCCTCGACTTCGCCTTCCGCGCGGTTCCGGCCTCGATCACGAACCTCCTCGAATACGATTTGAATGCCACCAGCGGCGGTCTGCCGGCTCCGCCGAGCTTCAAGAGTCCCTGCGTCGTCAACGCGGCCAAGATCCAGATCGAGGACGACATGAACGGCCTCACCGACATCAGTGAACCGGCCAGCAACGGCCCGATCCGCAGCGGAGCGCTCTCCCGCCGCATGCGCGACTGGGATGCGGCCTACGACACGACCTACGATGCCACGCGCACAAGCATGACGCAGAATCGCGACAGCTTGTGGATTCGTTTAGACATGGATCCGACCGCCACAGGCAACATCGGCAACATCCTCTTTGATGTGTTCCGTGTCGGCTCCACCGCCCCGGTGCAGGGCAAGGTTCTGCTCACGTGGAAGGACGGATCCAATTACCGCACGGCGGTGACGAACAGCTTCACGCTGCCTTCGACAGGATCGTGGTATTCGATGAACCTCCCCTGGAGCAGCTTCATCGGCGGTGCGACTGCCGTGCCGACGGGCGCGGAACTCGCTGGCAAACCCTTCCTGCTCGAAATCTATCTCTGGGGTGGTGACGGCTCCGGTTACATCGACGTCGACAACATCCTGCTGCAAGGCAGCGCCACCTGCGATCCACCGGCGCTGTCACTCGGCGACTTTGTGTGGGCGGACACGAATGCGAACGGCATCAAGAATGCGCGTGAGCCGGGCCTGCCGAACCTGACCGTCGAACTGCTGCGCCCGGGTGCCGATGATCTCAGCAACACCGTCGATGATCAGCCGGTGGCCACCACCACGACAGATGCCAACGGTTACTACCTCTTCACCGGACTGCCTGCCGGTAAATATTTCGTGCGCATCCCGACGCCGTCCTCGCTCTGGCCGGTCGCTTCTCCTGCGGATGCGAATGACAATGGCGAGGACAACGACAGCAATGGTTTGCAGCCTGGCGGCACCGGCACCGCTGTCAGCAGCCCGGTCATCGACCTCGCCCTCAACAAGGAGCCGGGCAATCTCGTCAGCGGCAGCAACCAGGAGATGAGCATCGACTTCGGTTTCAGCGCCTCGCTCACCATTGGCAACCTGATTTGGTCCGACAATGACAACGACGGCGTGGTCGATGTCGGTGAAACTGGCGTGGAAGGCGCGCAGGCAGAACTTTTCAGCTCCACGGACACCACCGTGAACAACGGCGACGATGTGAAGGTGGGCAGCACGTTTGTCACGGCTGCGGACGGGCTTTACAGCTTCAGCGGTCTCGCTGCGGGCCGTTACTATGTGCGTGTCACTCCTCCCGCCACGCATCCACGTCGTAGCAGCACCAGCAGCAGCACTGACAACGGCATCGACAACGACAACAACGGCATCACGCAGTCGTCTTCCGGTGCCAGGATCTATTCTCCCATGGTCACGCTCTCCGCGCTGACCGAACCGGGCAATCTTCTCGCTCCTTTCGGCGGCAATGCCGACACCACCATCGACTTCGGCCTGCGTCCGACCTTCTGCAGCATTGGCAACCTGGTTTACAAGGACGGCAACAACAACGGCGTTTATAATTCCGCCGAAGGCGTCGGGGGCGTGCGTGTGGAGTTGCTCAACAGCTCCGGCGTCTTTGTTGCCAGCACCACGACGATCAGCAGCGGCAGTAATACTGGCCGTTACATCTTCAATAACGTGGTGCCTGGCTCTTACTACGTGCGCATTCCCGCCTCCGAATTCGCCAGCGGCAAGCCGCTGGTCAATTCCATCTCGATCTCACCTGCCTCCTCCACGGACAGCAACCTGGATGACAACATCGTGGGCAACGACGACGGCATCGACAACGCCCTTCCTGCCACCAACGGCATCACCAGCTCACTGATCGTGCTTCTGGACGATGAGGAGCCGATCAACAGCAATGGTGAAAGCGGCGCGTTCAACACCCTGGACGATGGCGATGATGATAACGGCAACATGACCGTGGATTTGGGCTTCAAGTCCTCCGGTCCTGCCGCCACCGGCTGCTATCACTTCCTGCTGGCGGATGTGAATCGTGATGGCGTCATCCACCAGACCACGGAACTGACGCCGGATCAGGCCTACGATTTCAATTATACGCCGACCATCGCACATCTCGACAGTCTGGACATGGTCTATGACGCGGCGCTGAGCCGTCTGGCCCTGGACGTGACGCTGAACCAGATCGGAGGCAGCAAGGTGGATGCCCTGCGTTTCCTCGTCAGCACCGGCTCTGATCCGGCCACCGCCGATCACGCCGTCGTGTATGTGGACGGTTTGAACCGCGCCAATCCGCAGGTGACGATCTACCGCCACGATCCGGCGCTCGGCTACGAAAGCTGGCAGATCGCCGCCAATCTCATGGTCAGCAGCGCATCCGGCAGCACCACCGCTTCCGACATCCTGCTGAAGCAGGTCACTGAAACCGGCGCATCCGTGCGCTTCCAATTCGTGCTGGATGTCAGCCGCGTGAACAACGCCAGCAACTGGGCGGCGCTCGGCATTAACGCCGGCACCTGGGAGGGCATCCAGGCCGGAGGCAATGCTGGAACCGTGCTGCGCATGATCGATCTGAACGCTGCACCGACCTACGATGCCAACGGCTGCCTGACCTCCTTTGCTTACACACCTGGAGCGACAACCGAGGGGGCGTTTGACACCGATCCCGCAGGCGTCTTCACCATCGCCACCGAACCATGCTCCGTTTCACCCTGGGTGAGCGTCGGCAACCTTGTCTGGAATGACACCAACAACAACGGCGTGCGTGACGGCACCGAACTCGGCATCAGCGGAGCCACGGTGCAACTCTTCAGCCCTGGAGCGGATGGCGTCATCGGTGGTTCAGGCCTGAATGCTGATGCACAGGTCGGCGCGAGCGTGGTCACCACCAGCACAGGCGGTTATATCTTCAGTAATCTCGTTCCAGGCAGGTATTACGTGCGTGTGACGCCTCCGCTGAGCATTCCTGGCAGCGGCGGTGTGGCTGTCGTGCTCGACAACGACATTGATGGCGACAACAACGGCGCGCAGCCGGGCGGCCCCGGCACGGCGGTGTTCAGTCCGGTGGTGGAGCTTGCCGTCGCACTCGAACCTGGATCTGCTGTGGATGGTGATGGCACCAACGGCAACAACACCATCGATTTTGGTCTCTTCACCGGCCTCACCGTGGGCGACCTCGTGTGGCGGGACACCAACAACAACGGCCTCAAGGACACCACCGAGTCCGGCGTCAGCGGTGTGCAGGTTGAACTCCTGAGCACAGGGGCCGACGGCCTCATCGGCGGCAGTGGAGCGGATGCAGATTCCGTCCTGCAAACCACTTCGACGCTGAGCACCGGCGCTTACAGTTTCAAAGTGTACACGGCAGGCAGTTATTTCGTGCGTCTGACGCCTCCGGCAGCGTACTCACTGGCCAGCAGTGCGGTCGTCACCACGGACAACGGTGTGAACAACGACAACAATGGCTCGCAGCCGGGCGGTGCGGGTTCGGACATCAAGAGCATGGTGTTTCAGCTCACAGCGGGTGGCGAACCCGGCAGCACGGGGGCGACGAACACGGAAAACACCATCGACTTTGGTCTGAACTCCTGCCCGGTGATCAGCATCACGCCTGCCACGCTGGCGGATGTGATGAAAGGTTCCACCTACAGCGCCACCTTCAGCGCTGCGGGCGGCAATTCTCCTTACACTTGGAGTATCACCAGCGGTGCGCTGCCTGCCGGACTTTCGCTTTCGAGCAGCGGTGTGCTCAGCGGCACCGTCACAGCCGCTCCGGCCACCTATAACTTCACTGTGCGTGTGCGTGATGCCTCCAACTGCGCCGCCACGCAGGCGATGACGTTGCGTGTGGTCTGCCCCACGCTTTCGCTGTCACCCGCCAGCCTTGCAGCCGTGGCACAAAATTCAGTCGTGAGCCAGCAGTTCACCGCCAGCGGTGGCACAGGGCCCTACACTTACTCGCGTGCGTCGGGCACGTTGCCGGTGGGTGTCGCCATTTCCTCCAGCGGCCTTCTCTCCGGAACCGTGACTGGAACGCCTGGCATCTATGGCTTTGTCATCCGCGCCGCAGATGCAAACGGCTGCATGGTGGACAACTCCATCAACTGGACCATCACCTGCCCGACGCTTTCCCTCACGCCCGCCACGCTGCCCGCCGCCGTGCAATACGTGGTCTATGCCCCGCAGACACTCAGCGCCAGCAATGGTTCGGCCCCGTATCAATGGAGCCTGAGCGGCACGCTGCCCGCTGGAATGAGCTTCAGCAGCAGCGGTGTGCTCAGCGGCACGCCGACCAGCGCTCCCGGCACTTACAACGTGACCATCACCGCCTTGGACGCCAACGGCTGCGCCGGTTCGGGCGTTTATCCCGTGGTGGTCAACTGCCCGGCCATCAGCATCACCGCTCCGGCGCTTCCATCCGGCACCAAGGGCGTGGAATATGCTCCGCAGCAGTTGGCGGCGGCGAACGGCACGGCACCATACACCTGGAGCCTTGTTTCGGGCACGCTGCCCGCCGGGTTGTCTCTGAGCAATGCGGGATTGATCTCCGGCACGCCATCGGCAGCACCTGCCACCTACAACTTTACCGTGCGCGCCACGGATGGCGTGAACTGCTCCGCCACGCTGCCGCTCCAGATCGTCATCGCGTGCCCGGTGCTCTCCATCGGCCCGGTTCCGCTGCCCACGGCGGTTCAATATGCCTCCTACAGCCAGAATCTGGCTGTCGGTGGCGGCACGGCTCCATACACCTGGAGTCTTGCCTCCGGTGTGCTGCCGACGGGCATGACGCTGTCCAGTGGTGGTGTGCTCAGCGGTGCGCCCACCAGCCTGGGCAGCAGCACCTTTGTGGTGCGTGCGACGGATGCGGAAAACTGCACCGCGACCCAGCAGTACACCTTCACGGTGGACTATCCGCCCATCACGATCCTGCCGCCCACGCTGCCGGATGCCACGCGCCTCGTCCCCTACTTCCAGCAGATCACCGCCACAGGCGGCACCTCGCCTTATACCTTCAGCAAACTCACCGGCAATCTGCCCTCCGGCATCAGCATCTCCTCCACAGGAGTCATCTCCGGCACCACCACGGCCGCTCCCGGCGCCTATTCCTTCACCGTGCAGGCGCTGGATGCGAACGGCGCACCTGGCACACAGCCCTACACGATCACCATCCGCTGCCCGGATTTTGTCATCTCGCCTTCCACACTTTCCAATGGAACCGTGGGCACCGCCTACTCCGCACCGTTGAATGCTACGGGTGGCAGCGCGCCTTATGTGTGGAGCGTGGTCAGCGGCACACTGCCGCCGGGGCTCTCGCTCAGCTCCAACGGCATCATCTCAGGCACTCCCAGCCAGGCGACGACCGCCTCGTTCACGGTGGAAGCGCGGGATGCGTTCGATTGCGTCAAGACACTGCTCTACACGCTCACGGTGAACTGCCCGTCCATCAGCATCACTCCGGCCACGCTGTCAGATGCTTACTATGGCACGCCTTACAGCCAGCAGTTGAGTGTCAGCGGCGGCACCGGACCTTACACCTGGAGTGTGATCGCCGGTTCGCCGCCAGCAGGCATCACTTTGTCGTCCGCTGGATTGATTTCCGGCACGTCGCAGGTGTACGGCACGGCCAGCTTCACCGTGCGTACCACGGACACCTACGGTTGCTCCTCCACGCAGTCCTATTCACTGCTCGTGAAGGGGCTGAGCCTCGGCGATGTCGTGTTTGAAGACACCAACTTCAACGGCACTCGGGACATTGGTGAGCCTGGCATCAAGGACATCACGGTGGAACTTTGGGATCCGGGTGCGGATGGTGCCATTGGCGGCAGCGGCCCGAACAGCGATCTCATGCTCCGCAGCACCACCACTGGTGCGCTGGGGCAGTATTATTTCGACGATCTGCAGCCCGGCGCTTTCTTCCTGCGCGTGCTCATGCCCACCGCGCTGAACATCCCCGGCGGCAATCCGGTGAATCTCGACAACGGCATCGACAACGACAACAACTCCGCCCTGCAGCCCGGCGGTCCTGGCAGTCCAATCTTCTCGCCCATCATCACACTCTCCACCGGCGCAGAGCCGACTGTGGATGATGCTGACCCTGACACCGATTACACTCTCGATTTCGGCATCTTCCGAGGCATGAGCGTCGGCAACCTCGTCTGGCAGGACACCAACGACAACGGCCTCCGTGACAACGGCGAACCCGGCATCGATGGTGTCAATGTGGAACTGTGGGCGGCAGGGGAGGATGCCCGCATCGGCGGCACGGATGATGTTCTGCTGAGAACCACCACCACGAGTGGCGGTGGCGCGTATCTTTTCACCGCGCTGCCCCCGCTGAAGGTCTATGTGCGCATTCCTACACCACCTGCCGCACAGCCGCTTTCGAGCAGCACCACCACCTTCATGGATAATGGGGTCGATGATGATGACAACGGCCATCAGGTCAATGGCGGGGCCGTGTACAGTCACATCATCACGCTGACCGCTGCCGATGAACCAGGCACCGGTGGAGGCACCTATGACGAGACCACGGTCGATTTTGGCTTCCTGAATGTGAACCCCAGCATCTATGTCTCCGCCACTCAGGCTGACAGCGTTCAAACTTTCGATGCCACCACCGGCCTTTATACCGGATCGCTTGTGTCCGCTTTCGGCAGCAGCCTCAGCCAGGGCAATGCGGACTATGGTGATGTGCCTTATGCCATGGAGCTCGGCCAGGACGGCAACTGGTACGTCGCCCACTACGGCGCGAGCAACATCCGCAAAATCAGCCCCTCCGGCACGGACCTTGGTCCCGTGCTCGACAACTCCACCGCCAGTGTGAGCTTGATCGCCCAGTTTACCATCGGCCCCGATGGCAATTTCTACGTCGTCGATGTGAATGGTGGTCGCATCGTGCGCTTCCAGGGCCCTTCGGGATCGACACCCGGTGCTCCGATGGGCGTCGCGCCCTACACATTCATCTCTCAGGGCGGTGTCGAGGACATCAACTTTGGTCCGGACGGCAATCTCTATCTCATTGTGCAGACCAGTGCTGTGCGTGAGGTGCGCCGTTACAACGCCACCACCGGCGACCTGCTTGGCACCATTGTCACTGACACGCAGCTTTTGGACATGGTCCCAGGCGGCCAGTCCATTGCGCTCATCTCCGGCATCGACATCGAAGGCAGCACGCTTTACGGCGTGAACCGCAGCGATGGCGAAATCTTCAGCGTGGATCTGACCACGCCTGCAGCACCCGGGCTGCCGCAGCTCGTTGCCACCATCTCCAGCGCAGGCATGGGCGAGGTGGACACACGCGATGTCGAGTTCAACCCTGCCAACAACCAGCTTTACATCTCCGGCTATCACTGGGGCAAGCCGGTCAATGCCGGCACCTACATCAGTGGTGCGTTGCTCCGTGTCGATGTCTCCGGCGCTCCGAATGGCACCGTCAGCGTTCACGAAGTTCCCATTCCGCGGCCACCGGGTCCAAATAATGAAATCTGGGCCGGTCCGCGTGACCTTGCGATTGGCCGTCCGTTCGCTCCGTTGCCGGATTCTGTTTCCATTGGTTCCGTGATCTGGAACGACCTTGATGCGGATGGCATTCAGGACGCGGGAGAGCCTGGAATCCCAGGCGTGCGTGTCGAACTCTGGCATGATGCGAACGGCAGCTCTGTGGATGGAGCGGAACTGCTCATCGGCTGGACCTACTCCGACACGAACGGTCATTATTACTTCTCCGGCCAGGCTCCGGGCGTGTATCAGGTGCAGATTCCAGAATCCAACTTTGTGGATGGCCTGCCGCTTGCAGGCAGCGGTTACAGCAGTCCCATCAGCTCCATTCTGGATGATCAAATCGACGGTGATGACAGTGGCCGCCAGCCTGACGGGCCGAAAACGGAAGTGAAAAGCCCGCTCATTACGCTCACGCCAGGCACGGAGCCGCTCGGCAACGGCACCACGGGAGCCGAGCACGCACGCGGCGGTGAAATCGACAACTACACCGTCGATGCCAACGGCGACATGACCGTGGACTTTGGTTTCGTCGAACCCGGCATCATGGGCATTGGCAACTTGGTTTATGTCGATGCCAACGGCAACAACCGCTTCGACGTGGGCGAAGGCAGGGACGACGCGGTGATCGAACTCTATCGCTGGGGGGACACACCTGGCGTCACCCAGCCCGTCGCCATCACCACCACGGCCAATGGCGGCGTCTTCCTCTTCAGCAATCTCTGGCAGGGGCAGTACTTCATCCATCTGCCGGCGCCTCAGTTTGAGTTCACCGGCAGTCTGCGCGGTCTGTTCAGCCTTCCCGGCTTCTCGACCGGTGACGATGACACGGGTGAAGACTCGCTCGATTCAGAGGAGCCTTGGGTCACCGGCATCAGCAGTGGCGTGATCAACCTCGTGCGCGAGGAGGCCCCCACCGATGACGGCATCGAGACCGGTTACGACTCCTCCACCGATCTCGACGACTTCAACATCAACCTCACCGTCGATATCGGCCTCTTCCGCCCTGTGGCCCTCGGCAATCTCGTGTTCGCCGACAACAACTCCAGCGGTGGTTTTGACACGGGAGAGGGCCTCCCAGGTGTGCGCATGGAACTCTACACCGACACCCAGTTCCCCGGCGTGGACAACCCGATGGCCTTCACCACCAGTGATTCTGAAGGCCGCTATGGTTTCAACTTCCTGCGTCCAGGCAACTACATGGTTCACATTCCGGCCTCGCAGTTCCAGTCTGGCGGACCGCTGTATCAGCGGATCAGCATTCTCGAAGGACTCGTCGGTGACGACGATGTTGGCGAAGACGGCATCAACAATGGCGATACAGTCGTCAACGGAGTCTCCTCCCTCGTCATCAGCCTGTTCCCGGGCAACGCACCCACCGATGACAGTGGTGAGACCGGCTTTGAAAGCACGGGCGACAATCAAATCGATGCAGCGGTCGATCTTACCATCGACTTCGGCTTCCAGACGCCTGTGGGTGTCGGCAATCTCGTTTACATCGACAACAACGAGAACGGCATCGCCGACACTGGCGAGGGGATCGATGGCGTGACGGTGGAGCTTTATCGTGGCAACCAGACACCTGGGTTCGGCATCCCGCTCTTCACCCGCATTACCAGCGGTGGTGGCAGGTACTTCTTCGATTCCCTGCCTGCGGGCAGTTACATCCTGCACATTCCCTATTCTGAGTTCGAGCCGGGGCATGTGCTCAATGGATTGGATTCCTCCGCAGGTGCCGGCAATGTCACCGCTGTCGTGGATGACGACGCACCCGAGAACGAAAACGGCATTGATGACCCCACGCCGTTCCTCAATGGCATCTCCAGCGCGGTCTTCAGCCTCGCGGTGAACTCCGAGCCAACGGATGCCAATGGTGAAAGCGGCTCCTTCAATGACATCGACGCCTTCGATGACGACAATTTCAACCTCACCCTGGATTTTGGTTTTGCCCCCTCGAATCCCAACGGCGTCGGCGTTGGCAACCTGGTCTTCCTCGATCTCAATGGCAATGGCCTCTATGATGCGGGCGAAGGCATGGATGGTGTCAAAGTGCAGCTCTTTGCCGCCTCGGCCGATCCGCTCACTGGCAATCCCCTCGCCACCGTGATCACCAGCAATGGCGGCGGCTATCTCTTCAGCAACCTCTCCGAAGGTGATTACCAGGTCTTCATTCCGCCTTCAGAATTTACCCCCGGCAAACCGCTCTCCGGCTGGCGTTCGCTGCCTGGTGATGGTGGTGACAACGGCATTGATGACAATCTGGATGAAAACGGCGTCGATGTGATTGATCCGTCCACCACCGGCATCGTTTCGGCAGCCTTCCATCTGGCGCCTGATGGGGAGCCCACCAACTCGCTCGGTGAATTTGGTCACAACGCCTACAGTGACGATGTGAATGATGACAACGCCGACCTGACCATCGATTTCGGCTTCTTCCGCTCCGTCGCCGTCGGCAACCTCGTGTTCATCGACGCCAACTACAACGGTCGCGCTGATGCGGCTGAGGGCGTCGGCGGGGTCACTCTCGAAATCTACCGCGAAGACATGGTTGTTCCGTTTGATGCGCCTGTTACCACCACCACCAGCGCGGCCGACGGCACCTATCTGTTCACCGATCTCCCGCCAGACAGGTACTTTGTGCGTGTGCCAGCAGTGGAGTTTGACTTCGGCATGCCGCTCTACGGCCAGGCCAGCGTGCTTGGCGCGCAGACGGGTGATGACAATCTCGGTGAGGATGGTGTTGATGACGGCAGTCCGTCTTGGAACGGAATTCAGACCGCCGTGTTTGAACTCGGCCCCGCCAGTTCTCCGACTGGAAGCCAGGAGAGCGGCCATCTTGGTTCCAGCGATGACATCGACGATGCGGCCACCAACCTGACCATCGACCTTGGCTTTGTGCCGCGTGTCTCCATCGGCAATCTGGTCTTTAATGACGCCAACAATGACGGCATCTTCGATCCGAACGTCGAATACGGCATCGATGGTGTCACGGTTGAGCTTTGGTCGAATCAAACCAGCGCCACGATGGCTGTTGCCACCGCGACCACGTTTGGTGGTGGCCTTTACAACTTCAATGTGGCTCCCGGCGGCTACCACATCCGCATTCCTGCCTCCAGCTTTGCCGAAGGCGGCGCTCTGGCCAATCGGGTGCCATCGAAGCCCGTTGCGGCGGGTTCCGGCATCATCACCACCACTGAGGGTGATGACGACACTCTGCAGGATGGCTACACCACCGGCTCCGTGCTCGTCGAAGGCGCGCGCACGGCCCTCTTCACTCTTCTGCCAGGCAATGCGCCGACCCTGGCCACCACGGAGACCGGTTATCTCTCCGAATCCGATGACTTTGACGATGCGAATGTCGATTTGACCGTCGATCTCGGCTTCTCGCCGAAGCCGCTGAGTGTCGGCAACCTCGTCTTCCGTGATTTAAATTCCAATGGCACTTATGATGGCGATGACTTCGGTGTGCCGGGCGTGAAGGTGCGTCTTTACAGGTTTGGTGATGATCCTTCCAACGAAGGCACTGTTCCAGTGATGGAGACCACCACAAGCCTCGACGGCACCTATCTCCTGAACGCCTATGAGGCCGGTCAATACTTCATGCACATTCCCGCTTCCGAGTTCGCTGGCAGTTCGCTCCTGGCCGGCACCACCTCCATCCCAGGCTTCGGGGATGATGATGGCATGGACGACGATGCGAACGAAGACGGTCTGGATGCAACGAATCCTGACGTCACTGGCGTCAGCTCCATTGTCTTCGAACTCGCCTACGACACCGAGCCACAGGATGACTCCGGGGAAACGGGCTTCCTTGCCACTCAAGATGCTTTCAATGAGGGCGACGCGGACCTCACCATCGACTTTGGCTTCACCGGTGGTGTCCTGCCGGATCTGATGAGCATCGGCAACCTTGTCTTCAACGATGCCAACAACAACGGCGTCGCCGATGCTGGCGAAGGCGTGCCCGGTGTATGGATGCTGCTGTATGCAGGCACTGGAACCGCAGGATCCACCAGTTCCATCCGCAGCACCTACACGGACGTGAACGGCCGTTACTTCTTCACCAATCTGAGCCCGGGCACTTACACCGTCCACGTCGCCGCAGACAATTTCAAGGAGTCGATCAGCATCAATGGTGGTCCCGTAGGGTCAGGGCCGCTGTACCTCACCACCTCACTGCGCGGCCATCAGGCAAGCATGGGCGACGATGATATCGGTGAGGATGGCATCGACGTGCAGAATCCCGAGCAGGTCGGTGTCACCTCGCTTCCCACCACTCTCACGGCCAATGCGGCGCCGACTGGCGGCCTCGAAAGCGGCTTCCAAGGAACGAGCGATGATGCCAGCGACGAACGCGTGGACCTCACCGTTGACTTCGGCTTCGCCACCCGTCTCGGTGTCGGCAATCTTGTGTTCCGTGATGAAAATGCTGACGGCAAATTCCAGACCGGCATCGACAGCGGCATTGCGGGCATCACCGTGGAACTCGTCCACATTGACGGCACCACCAGTCAGGAGTCCGTCATTGGCACCACGACGACGGACATCACCGGCGCTTATGTTCTCTATGGCCCGCCGGCCCTTGCTCCGCAAACCTACAAAGTGCGCATCCCCGCCTCGCAGTTCATCACCGCCGGACCGCTGAATTTCCTCGTGCCAAGCATCACCACCACCACCGGTTATGACGACAACTTGAATCAAAACGCCCAGCCTGCCACCAGCCCTGAGATCACCGGTGTCTTTACCACCAGCTACTCCACCATCCCTAGCACCCTGCCCACTGATGCGGATGGTCGCGAGGCCGGTTTCGACAAGACCAGCGACAATGCTGACGATGCCAACAACGATCTCACCTTCGATTTTGGCCTCAAGCCGAAAGCCCTCATGGTCGGCAATTTGGTCTTCCGTGATGTCAACGCCAACGGCACCTATGAATCCGGCATTGATCTGCCGGTGCCGGATGTGACGGTGCGTCTGTTCCAGCAGGCGCAGGCAGTCACCGACACACCGGTTTCGGAGGCGGTCACGGCATCCAACGGCACCTATCTGCTCTACGCCCCCTCAGCGGCGGCCTATTATGTGCATATTCCTGCCACCATGTTCGCCACCGGTGCGCCGCTCAATGGCATGACCACCGTGACCGGCACCGGCAACGTTCTTCTCACCACCACCGCCGACAGCGGCAAGGATGACCGCTTTGATGAAAATGGCGTGGATGACATCTCACCTGCGGCCAACGGCATCTCCTCCGGTCTCATCAACCTTGCCTATGGCAGCATGCCGGTGAACAGCAGCCCGACCTCCAGTGCGGGTGAAAACGGCTACGAAGCCTTTTTGGACGATGCGGCGGACGCCTCCGGCATCATGACGATCGACTTCGGCTTCGAAGTGCTCGCCGGACAGCCAAACGCTGCGCACGTGCAGCGCAATCTTGCCGGCAATGATGCGGAGTCCGCATCTCCGTCCACCTTCACCGCCTGGCAGTCGCAGCACAATCTGGGCGGCCTCAACAACCCGAATGATGATCCTGATACGGACGGTCTGACGAACCTGATGGAATACGCGCTCGGCTCCGCAGCTGACAATGGCCTCGGTGTTTCACGCTTCCTTCTGGAACACAACACGGTCACCGGTGCCATCGACGGGCTGCTCACGCGTCCTGCGGGCGAGCATCGCGATCTGCGCTACATCCTCGAAGGCAGCAATGATCTCGTCGTGTGGACGGCGCTCACCATCACGCCTGCTGCCAAAGCTAACGCAGATCAGACCGAAACACTGCGCTTCGCCAATGTCACCACCACCTTCCTGCGCCTCAAAGTCACGCTTGATGCCGACCTCGACGGCACATCTGAGGCCAGTGCCGTGACGGGGGCACAAGGCTGGTCACAGAGGCTGTTCCAGGCCGGTCGCCAGACGCTTTCCATGCCGTTGCTGCAGCCCGCCATTTACACCGGCAAAGTCAGCTCCATCAGTGGTCGCATCGCCGTGCTCAACACAAACGGCATCGACATCCGCACTCACTTGCAGAATGGCGTGAGCTACTACGCTGAGGTGCTCGACGGCGCTCTGGCCGGACGCAGCTTTGACATCGACACCACCGCCTCCACTGGCAGCACGATCACGCTCACCACCGTCGCCGAGACCACCATGACCGGCGCACGCCTCCGCATCCGTCCGCATTGGACGCTCGGAGCGCTGCTGCCTGCGGATGTCCTCCAGCCTGCGTCTGCGGCGGAAGAAGCGGACCGCGTCATGTTCTTCGATGCCACTGCAGGTCGCTTCCAGGTTGTCTGGCTGCAATCCGCCACCGCTGCGCCGCAGTGGGTGGTCGATGGCGGCTCCACGCTTGCCGATGTCTCCACCCGCGTCATCCCTCCGCAGGAAGGCATGTTCGTGCAGATTCGCAGCACTCCGGCCACGCTCACCTTCCTTGGCGAGGTCCGCACCGCCCCGCTTGCGCTGCCGCAGACTGCGGGCACACAACTTCTCGGCACCGGCCTCGCCACCCCGCAGGCTCCTGGCGTGCAGACACACACCAGCGGCTCACGCCTCCGTCTGTGGAGTGGCGATGCCGACCCTGCTTCTGCCGCCTATCAAAACTACCTGCTCAATCCACAGTCGCAGTGGATCGACGAGTCCACCGGCCTTGAGGTCACCACCCAGCCGCTGCTGGATGCCTTCCGGGCTTTCTTCCTCGTCAAACCGTGATGCGGCAGGCCACGGCTTTCATCTGGCCTTGATTTTGCATTTGTCATTTGGCTGTTTTAGCGCACGGCTTCCTACGCATGACGCCACGCTGCCTGCTTCCACTCCTCGTGCTGAGCCTTGTCAGTTGCACCACCGTCCAGAACACGGGCAACAACGCTTTCCGCTATGGCCGTAAGTTCGTCACCAGTGACATCCCGCGTGCCTCACGCTTCATGTGGGGGCATGTCTCTGGTTTTTTCCGTGGTGGGGCTAATGATGGCTCCTTCTGGTATGCTGATGACATGAGCGGCAGGCCCAGCGTTGTCATCAATCTCGGCGAGCAGATGGTCTATCTGTTCAAAGGCGGCGAACTCGCCGGTGGTTCGCCCATTTCCTCCGGCACCGAAGGCTACGACACCAAACCCGGCAGCTACCGCATTCTCGACAAGGACATCGACCACAAATCCTCCATCTACGGCGACTATGAGGACTTCGAGGGCAACGTCATCATGCAGAACATCGACAACCGCAAGGATCCTCGCCCGCCCGGCACGCGCTTCGAGGGCGCGAAGATGTTTTACTTCATGCGTGTCTATGGCGGTGTCGGCATGCATCAGGGCCACCTCCCAGGCTACGCCGCTTCCCACGGCTGCATTCGCCTTCCCGGCCACATGGCCGAGAAGTTTTATCAGCAGGTCCACGTCGGCACTCCGGTGGAGATTGTGCCATAAAAGGGCTCAAGAACTCGACGCCGGATCCCAAAGTAGTTTCGAGGTCAGGCGTTGCGGCCTGTTCATTCTTGATCCATGACCGTTGACTGTCTCAGACCCAGTCTGACAGCTCGGGTGGGCGCAAATTGCGGTTTCCAAGACGGAAATTGGCGGCAACTTTGCCCGCCGCCTAATTTTTCCCCGTGCCTGCCCGTTCCAACCCTGAATCAACGCATGCCCGCCCAACACGTCCAGGATGAAGCCTCCGTGCTGGTCAGGCGAGCACTGGACCAGCATGAAAGCACACTTATCGCCTACACAGCCGGCATCCTCGGTGGAGACATCGAGCGTGCGCGCGATGTCGTGCAGGATGCCATGCTGCGGCTCTACCTCACCGAGCCGGAGCGTGTCCGTGAGAACCTCAAGTCCTGGCTGTTCACCGTCTGCCGAAATCGTGCCTTTGACATCCTGCGCAAGGAGCAGCGGCTGGACCTCGGCAACGAGGATGTCATCGCCGCGGCAACGGATCACGAGCCCGACCCCGCCCAAAGCGCCGGCATGCACGAGCTTTATGCGCACATCTGGCATTGCGTGGACCGGCTGCGGCCCAACCAACGCGAAGTCGTGCGGCTCAAGTTCCTTCACGATTGCTCCTACCAGGAGATCGCTGGCATCACCGGACTCAGCGTCGGCAATGTCGGCTTCATCATGCATCACGCGATCAAGAAACTGCGCGAACTGATGAGCACTGACCTAAGCGAAGAATATTCCCCCACCCATTCATGAACCCGCAGGACAATCCCCACTTTACCGCTTACGCGCTCGGAGAACTGAACGCCGAGGAGGCGCACGCGCTGCACGAAATGCTGGCCACTACGCCCGCCGCCGCGCACCAGTTGGAGCAGATCGAGGCCGTGACCGATGCGTTACGTCATGGGGCGCCCATTCCGCAGTCACGTCTCACTCATGAACAGCGCCACGCCGTGCTGCATCCGGCCAATCTGCCGCGTCGGATTCAGCCGATGCTGCCGCGCAAGCCTGCAGGACGTCCGCATCAGGCCTTCT
Source organism: Prosthecobacter sp. (assembly GCF_034366625.1). Lineage (NCBI taxonomy): Bacteria > Pseudomonadati > Verrucomicrobiota > Verrucomicrobiia > Verrucomicrobiales > Verrucomicrobiaceae > Prosthecobacter > Prosthecobacter sp. The sequence goes on along the minus strand of NZ_JAXMIH010000024.1, from coordinate 129,688 downwards.
GGCCGGTGATGGGCACACTGCTGAAGGCGGCCGCCGTCATTACCCTGACGGGCGCGGCCTTCTTCGCGGGATGGTCGTTCAGTCCGGTGGTGAAGGATGCGGCGCAGATCGTTGCCACACCTCCCAAGGCAAAGCCACCGGTCGAAAATGCCGCCAATCCGCAGACAGCTCCTGAAAAGGCGGTTCCTGCGCCAATCGTGGCCGTCAAACCGGTCATGCAACCCGCGACCGAGCCGATGCCACAGAAAGTCGCGGACAACATCACTCCAGCACCCATCCCAGCCGCGAAGGAGGTGGTGGTTGTCAAAACGATTCCTGCGGTCACGCCTCCAACCACTGCGGCGGTTGTGACACCAAATCTGGGCTTCACCATGCCTGCCGGGCGCGGTGCATTTGCCAGCACGACGAAACAGACCTCCGATCAGTTCAACCTGCAGCCTGCACAGATCAAGCCTGCGCCATCCAAGCCACAAGGACAGGTGTTTGCCTCGCCACAGCCTGCGAATGCGAAGACCGAAGCCAAGCCGATGCGTGTGACGGATTTGTTTATCCATTCATGGAAGGCCGAAGTGGCCGCCTGTCCGTGGAATCCTGCGAATCGTCTGCTGCGCGTTGTGATCCAGGTGCCGGCCGATCAGCCCGCAGTCCTCGCCTCCGACGCCAGTTTCCCGCTCCAAGTCACCTTTGATCAGGCGAATGTGAAGCAGTTCCGCCTATTGTGTGAGCGGCATCTGGTTGCGGCCGAATTGCGCAGCGCCGGCACACACGTGCTGTGGTATGAGTTCCAGCCGAATGGCAGCGGCGAAATCGCCCGTGACGGCGGCCGGCAGATCGCCACCGTCACGCTGCCCAACGCACGCTTTACCTCGCAGACCGTCGGACCGTTCGACAGCAGCAAACTGCAGGTCATTGACCGTGGTTACTCACTCCAGAACGCACGTGAAGACTTCGTGTTTGAGACCTCCGTGGTCGGTTTCGGCCTGTTGCTGCGCGGCGCGGATCAATTGGGCGGCCTGAATCATGATCTTGTGCTGGAACTCGCGAAACAGGCCAAAGGTGCTGACACCAGCGGTGGACGTGCACGTTTCATCCGGCTCGTGCAGGATGCGCAGCGTATGGCAGGACTGTGAATCAGGCGCGGCTCATGATTCTCCCGCTGAAGCGCGAGCTGTGAGGCGCGTAGAGTTTGTGGCCGAGGACGAGGAAGCGCTCGCGCAGACAGCCGCGGTGTTCGTTGATCACCTGCATCCAAGGGCTGCGGCGCATGGAAAAGGCGGGCTCGCGCGCGAGATTGGCGAGATCCTGATCGCGCCCGAGCAGATGACCGAGACGCTTTGCCCGTTTGATGCGTCGTGCCGATCCGGGAAGCTGCGGCAGCGCCAGGGTTTGAAAATACAGGTCCTTCACGCGATGCCGCCAGCGGTGCAGAATGCGATTGTCCGTGGTTTCACAAGCCTGTTTCATCAGGCGGCGGCCTTTGCGATAGCACCGGGCATGCTCCCCAAGAAGCTGCTCTGCTGAGAGCGATTCGATGCAGGTGTTGTCAATGAGCTGCCCCAGCGCATGCAGTTGATGGCGCAGAGATGAGGCCGGCGGTTTTGCCTGCGGCATGCCCACGAGATGCGGACGGTTTTTGGGCGCCAGATGGAAGCGATGAGCGAGTTTGTCGATGAGCTTGTGCTGCACCACGCGGTCACGATTGCAGGCACAGGCGTTTTTAACCGTGCGAATGTGCAGGCGCATCGCCTGCAGGGTGTGTTCCTCGATGCCTTCGCGTGCGAGCCGGAGCAGCGCCTGCATCTTTTTCATGCGCACCCGCAGTTGGTGCGTGGCTGTTTCTTCCTGCGATGAAATCCTCAGCACATCATCCTGCGCGCGTTCGCAGAGCTGATGCAACAAACGCTTCAACTGCCGGCCCGTCAGGCCCGAGGAGTCATGGCTTTGTTTCATGCGTTCTCATTCAGCACGGGGGCACTTGCGACGGCAAGAAAGAGTTTTTCACATTCGTCCTCGAATTCTGGCAACAAGCGCGCCGGGCTTGTGAATTGTCTGAATCACTGAAGTCAGTCGATCTGCTGGGAATGTCGTCACATTCGTTTTGGATGCCATTTTTTGGCGAAAGCAGAGGGAGTTTGGTGAAAAACTTTGATTGATTCGCCTGCCGCCAATGCCAGCGTGCATTCGTAACCCATCTTCAAACCCACTCCACCTCACCATGGCCAGCGAAGCAGTTCTCACCCTCACCGAAGCGAATTTTGAATCCGAAATCTCCAGTTCCACCGTGCCGGTCATCGTGGACTTCTGGGCTGAGTGGTGCGGGCCGTGCCGCATGCTGGGGCCGATCCTCGACGATTTGGCGAAGGATCAGGCCGGGAAGGTGAAGATCGGCAAGGTGAACGTGGATGAAGCGCCAAACCTGGCCGCACAATTCAACGTGCGCTCCATTCCGATGCTCGTGTTTTTCAAGGATGGCAAGGCCAAGGACACGGTCGTGGGCGTGCAGTCGAAAGACGCGCTGGCGAAACGCCTTGCGGCGCTGGGTTGATCCCGCCTTGCTTCATCTGCGCTGCTCCTGCCATCACATGTCTCCGAAGGAGATGCCGATGGCTCGGGCAGCATTGACGATTTCGCTGTCCTTGTTGACGAGACGGAGCTGATGCACGGCCTCCTCGATGGGCACGTCGCCCACTTGATACTGCTGGTAGCTGACCATGCGTCCGAAACAGCCTTGTTCGATGAGTTCGACCGCCTTGGCGCCAAAACGCACGCCGAGGATGCGGTCGAGCGCGGTGGGGGCGCCACCGCGTTGCAGATGCCCCAGCGTGCAGGCGCGGGTTTCCTTGCCAGTGGCTATTTCGATGTGCTTGGCCACATAGTCCCCCATGCCGCCGAGGCGGTCCTCGCCCTTGACGCCCACGCGCTCCTTGGTGAGCAGCTCGCCGGTTTCCATGCGCGCACCCTCGGCCACGACGACGAGCGTGCTGTGGTGGCCTGCGGCATCACGCTTGCGGATGGCTTTGGCAACGTGATCGAAATTGAAGGGAATCTCCGGCAGAAGAATGACGTCCGCCCCGCCAGCCATGCCGCCGTAAAGCGCGATCCATCCGGCATGACGGCCCATGACTTCGAGCACAATCACACGCTTGTGGCTTTCCGCCGTGGTGTGCAGGCGGTCCAGGGCATCGACAACGGCGGCCACGGCAGAGTCAAAACCGAAGGAGGTGGCGGTGGCCTGGATGTCATTGTCGATGGTCTTCGGCACGCCGATGACGGGAATGCCCATCTGGAAAAGTTGCAGGCCGGTGGTGAGGCTGCCGTCTCCACCGACGACGATGAGAGCTCCCACTTCGAGATGGCGCAACGTGCTTTTGGCCTTCTCAACGATTTCGACCGGCACCTGGGAGACGTTGCCCTCGCCGACTTTCGCCACGAAGTGGCCTTTGTTCGTGGTGCCCAGAATGGTGCCGCCGAGCTTCATGATGCCGACGGTTTTTTCAGGCGTGAGCATCATGTAATCTCCGGGCGGCAGCAGGCCTTCAAAGCCATCACGAAAGCCGACGACCTCCCAGCCGTGGGTGTGGGCCGCGCCGACGACGCCGTGAATGACCGCATTGAGTCCGGGGCAATCCCCGCCGCTGTTCAAGATTCCGATTCGCATGAGTGTGTGGTTGGAAAGAGGTGTGTGGCTGAAGGGTGCAGAAACGATGCCAGCAGATCTCTAAAATTGGTCGAGCATCTGCCGTTTGTCTGTGATGGGGCGGCCTGCGGCGAGCCATCGGTCGTAAGCCGCCCAGCCTTGGTGCAGCAGCGTGCGCGCCTCGGCAAAGGGGCTGGCCGAACCGAGCACCACGACGACCATGCGGTGGCGGTAGATGAGGCTGGTGTTGTCCGCCTGCACCTGCACGCTGGAAGGCTTCTCCGCAGAAATGACCACGCAGCCGCCGGAACGCTCGGTGTTGCCGGTTTTGACGCCATCAATGCGGTCCACGCCGAGGAGTTGATTGGTGTTTTTCAAAGACACGCTGATCTGCTGCCCGGCGCGGTAGATGGTGATACTGCGGCTGTCTTGATTCGTGTAAAAGCGCATCGCGGGACGAGAAACAGCGTAGATCGCGAGGCGTCCGATGTCTGCTGCGGTCGAATAGGGCAGGGGGCGTGAGTTTTCGAGGCCATGCGGATTGGTGAAGCGTGTGCCGCGCGCGCCTTCGCGGCTGGCGAGCTGGTTCATCTGCCGGACGAATTCTTCCATCGGATGGCCGCTGCGGCCGAGTCGCGCCAGATGATCACGCCCGACGAAGTCACTCAGGGTGATGGCGGCGATGTTGTCGCTGCTCATCATGGTGGCGTAGATGAGATCGCGCAGCGTGGCCTGATCTCCCGGTTGCAGGCCGATGGTGCCTGCGTCGGAGATTTGGAAGGCATAGGCGGGCACGGTGGCCAGCACGCCCACGCCCACCTTGGAGGCCTCCGCCCAGTCGAGCGTCACCATGGCGGTGGCGATCTTGGCCAGGCCGCCGACAGGGCGTTTTGACTGCGCATTGCCGGCGACATGCACTTTTTTGTTGAAGGCATCGACCACGAGCACGGCGGACTGCGCCTGCAGGGCGCTGGTGCTGGTGGCGAGGGTCAAACAGATGCCAAGGATCGACGCGCGGGAGCGAAGCCGCGCCATGCTGGGGGAAAACATAGACGGCGATGTTTAGCTGCCTGCGCCCGCATCGCAACCGTGGATTTCCCCCTGCTTTTCTGAATTGACGCAGGCACGGCTGAATTCATGCTGCGCGCCATGTCCACACCGCAGCAGCAGGCCGCCACACTCATTCGAAACTACTACACCGTCTTCAATTCCGGCGACCGCACTGCGTTTCTCGCGCTGCTGGCGGAAGATGTCGTGCATGACATCAATCAAGGTGGGACGGAAACGGGAAAGACGGCCTTCCGGGCCTTCCTGGCGCGCATGGACCGCAGTTACCGCGAGCAGGTGTGTGATCTCGTGGTTTTCGCGGACGAAGACGGCACGCGCGGCGCGGCGGAGTTCTTCATCGAGGGCGAATATCTTGCCACCGATGAGGGATTGCCCCCTGCGAACGGTCAGCGCTATCGTTTGCGTGTGGGAGCGTTTTTCGAGCTGCGTGACGGTCTCGTCAAACGTGTCACCAACTACTACAACCTCGAAGAGTGGTTGCGGCAGGTGGGCGTGACGAAATGAGCAGCCTAGGCATCCTCACCTTCGCAGCATCACGATCAGCTCATCCATCTTGTTCGCGATCTCCTGCACCTCCTTCATAGAACAACCCACAGCGGGCACTATGCCAGTGCCAACCGAACAAAAAAGTAAAAGCGCCCAAACAAGCTTCTCGTGGCAGCGGTCGCAGTGAGCGACTTGCCTCTTACCCTCCGAACGCGCCAATGCACGGTCCCACCACCATCCAGCATTCGTCCTCAGCAACCGTTCGGGAGATTTTGGTTCAGGATATTTCACCCAGTCTCCGGCACACGAACTGAGTTAGGCACGCGACTTTTGTTCGGCTATGTCAGCGGCTTTAATGCCCTCAAATCGCGCAGAACGCAAGCAGCCGGGTTTCCCATGGGAGCCATGGCCGAATGAGATCAGCCGCAACGGCATGCAGGCTCGTTTTAACCTGGACCCTTCTACTTGTCGAAGAACGAGCTTTCCTCGCGGTCACCGACCTTGAGGTAGCGGTAGTACACTTCGAGCTGAAGCGTGCAGAGGCACTGGCGGTAGATGTCATCGGCGGCGTCACCGGCGGGCCAGTTCGGACGGCCGCGCTTGAAGGAACCGTCGGACTGCTGGGCGCTGAGGATCTGGGGGAGGAACTGCTGGTTGTAGAACTTCCAGTCCTCGCCGCCCTGTTGGAAATAGGCCTGGGTGTAGTAGTACCAGCAGTAGAGATTGCAGTTCTTGTTCCAGTCCAGCGGCTCGGCGGTGAGGAACTCGGTGAGAAACTTCATGCCCTTCTTGATCGGCGTGGTCTTGCCCTTGGCCATGGTCTGCAAGCCGAGGATGCCGACGCCGGAGAGGGACCACTGGTTGTAGTGGGCGTCGCGGTTGGCACCACCGAAGCCGCCGTCCTTGGTCTGCATGGATTCGAGGTAATCGGTCATCTTGCCGATGCAGGCATGCAGTCCGTCGATCTTGAGGCTGGTGTTTTTGGCGGCCTTGAGCGCCTGGAACTGCCAGCCGACGACGGAGAGGTCGTTGGCGTTCTTGTTATAGACGATCTGGTCCTTGCCGCCATAGCCCCAGCCGCCTCTGGCGGATTGGTTCTCGATGATGATCTTGACGCCTTTTTCAAAGGCCTCACGCATGCCGGGCAGGGATTTGGAGCCGAGACGGGCCAAGGTGTACATTTCGCCGAGGGCGTAGGTCGCGATGCCGTGCTCATAAGTGCCTGCACCGCCTTTGCCACCTGCTGCCTCGCCCTTCCAACCATCGGAGAAGATGCCGTGGGGGTTCTTTTTGCTCAGCTCGATGAGGTACACGATGCCCTTCATCACGTTGTCGCCGTAGAACGGTGATTCCGGTGTCTCGCAGCGGCCCAAGTAGCACAGCAAGGCCAGACCGGTCATGGCGGCCTTGTTGCCCCGGCCCCAGGAGCCGTCGGGGTTCTGCTTGCCCTTGAGCCATTCCAGCGACGCGCTCACCGCAGCCTCGCACTCCGGCGTGCCGCCGTTCTGCCGCAGCTTCTCCAACCGCTCCTGCGTCGAACAACGCGCCCGCATCGACGGCGGCAGCGTCACAAAGCCCGCTGCTCCGCCCATCCCCATCCCTTTGCCAAAACCACCACCCGCTCCGCCCGTGCCAAATCCACCGCTCGCTCCCAGCGCTCCTCCGCCCATCATCGCGCTCACGTCCGGCATGTCCAACGCGTCCGGCGGCGCCTCCGGCAGGGTGATCGCCGAGTTCATGCTCGTGCTCACTAGCTTCTTCATCGGCATCGTCTTGTTGATCGAACTGCGCTTCTTCTGCTGCACCTTGTGCTGCAAGTCCGCGCTGGCCTTCGCCCCCTGCTGCGTGCCGCCACCAGGCAGGAAGTCCACCTGCTTGTCCATCACCCCGGTGCTGAACACGATGAACAAGGCCAGCACGCCGAGCCCGGCATGCACCAGGATGCTCATCATCAGCGCGCTGCCGCCCGCCTTACGCCACATCTGCACGAACTTGTTGGGCGGCGGCCCCACTTCAATGTGCGTGAGCGCCGGTGGATGAAACACCTCGCCCTCATGATGCTCGACCAACAGGACCGGCTCGCCAGCGTCATCTGCCGGTGCCACCATGGCTATCGGAGTGCTCGGCGCGGGCATCATCGGAGTGGCCCCGGACGGGGACACTGCGGCTGGCACGGGCATCGCCACCGGCACCGCGGCGCTGGCCGGTCTGGGCACGGCTGGAGCCACCGTGCCGGTGGAAGGGGAGGGCGCGGGCGGCGGCATCATCGCCGGCATCGGCATCGTGGGCATGTACCCGGGCGGATAACCTGGCATCTGCGGCGGATAGCCCTGCGGCATCGGATAACCCTGCGGATAGCCAGGCATCTGCGGCGGGTAGCCCTGCGGATAGCCCGGCATCTGCGGCGGATAACCCTGCGGATAACCCGGCATCTGCGGCGGATAGCCCGGCGGTGGCGCGTACCCCGGCGGCAGCGGCTGGGTGGCCCCGGGTTGCGGTGGCTGCGGCGGATTCGTGGGAGTGCCTGGCTGCTGCGGATTCATGGCGATAATGGGTTGATTTGAAGTCAGATTACACGTTGGCGCATGATCTCGACAAGATGAATTTTAGGCTGTTCCTAAAACGGTCTTCCCGCAGGTATCTTGGCAGCAATGCACGAAGTCCCTGCTGTTCCCTGGTCTGGGAGGCATCTGGTACCGTCAAACATTCTCAAACTTCCGCCAGTACAGCAGCGCGATCGGCACCATGGAGAGGCATTCCTGCCCTGCGGTGGCGACACCTTCCATGGATCGGGTGGTCCAGGCGCCGAGGATGAAGGAGATGGCGATCAAAGTGGCGGAGCCGAAGGTGAAGACAGCACGTGGAGCGATGGTGAGGCGCACTGGACGGGTTTCTGCGGCGAGCAGGTCGATGAAACGGGCGGCGCTGACCACGAGGACGACGATGGAGAGCCAGCCGTTGTCATCGAGACTGCCGGTGGCGAGGAAGTCGTAGCCGCCATGGGCTGCGACGGCGAGCAGGAAGGTGGTGATGAATTCACCGGCCCGGGCAAAGCGTGTGCGCAGCATGTGGTAGAGGCTGTGCGCGCAGATGCCGGTGAGGGAAATGTGAAGAAAGTTGGCCGAGAGGAAGCGCGTCCAGGCGATGGTGCCGCCGTAATCCTGGTAGTAGCCGATGTTTTCTTCCAGAGAGAAGCCAAGGCCCACAAAGGCTCCGGTGAGCAGGGCGAGACCGGGCTGACGCCGCCACAGGAGCCAGGGCAGAAACAAAGCGAACAGGAGGAGTTTGCAGCCTTCCTCACGCAGCCCGACACCGACGAGGTAGTAGATCAAGTCGTGCGGGAACGGCGCGTTGGCGGTCATGCCTTGGACGAACTCCTGGTAGGCCAGGATGGTGAGCGTGGGCCAGACGCTGCACACCCCGGCCATGAGGGCGGCGATGGGACGCGCCCAGCGCCAGCGTTCGCGATCGCTGTGCTGCACAAGGATGAAATACCACAGGGCGGCGACGAAGAAGGCGAGCGCAAGCATGCCATACGGGATTTCGTTGAGGCGATGACGGATGAGCCCGTGCCATTGCATCCAGACATCGCCCAGCAGCGCTCCGGCGTGATGCTGGAGCAGGGGGTGGCAGTGTTCGATCCACCCAGGTTGGGTGGCAATGCTGCGCAGCAGGTTGAGATCGCGCTGGGTCACGGCGAGGCGAAGCGCCTCTTCGCGGGCGGCCGAGGCATCGGCAAAGTGCAGGCCCTCGGTGTAAAACGCCTGCATCGCCGCCTGGCTGTCGCCCCGGCGCTTTTGCACGCTGCCCAGAAGCTCCGCAGCGAGCATCTCCGGCGGAACGGCCCGCGTTTTTTTCTCCAGCTTCTCCAGCGCGGCCTCGTCTGAATGAAGCGCTGCCGCGAGAAAGTCTTGGAACAATCCTGCGGGGGCATCGGTGGTGGCGTGCTGCTGGATGAGCTGCGCCACCTCATAGCCGCCGAGTTTCCCCCCGTGGATGAAGCCCTGGAAGGCGCCTTCTTCATCACCTTCCACCAGCTTCGGAATCTGGGCGAGGAGCATGCGCAGCCAGGTGGCGAAGGGGCGCGGCTGTGGAGTTTTCTCGTGCCGCAGGCGGTGAAATTCCCCATGCAGGCGGCTCAGTGCGGGTGAGACGGCATGATGCGCTTGCGGCTCTTCCTGCACCATGCCGCCAATCACGATCACACAGGCGCCAATCATGCCACAGGCGATGATGGCGGCGGCGGTACGCAGGAGAAAGCGGCGGTCACGCGTGAGGTAATGCGTGCGCGCACGCCAGCCGTGAAAAAAGGGGCGATCTTCGCTCATGTCGGCTTCAGTCGTCCGCTTTCTTCCACCAGTCAGGGGATTGTTCCCAAGGTGCCTTCGGTTCCGGTTCCTCGCGCGATGCTGGGGCGCGAGTCTCGCGTTCTGTCTCTTCTTCTTCAAGTTCCATGAGCAGCTTCACATGCGGCTCCGGTTTTGTGGTGCGCCGCCAGATGAGCCAGGCCCACATGGCAAAGGCGCCCAGCAGAAACAGCAATGTGCCGAGCGTGAACAGCACAAACCAGTCGGAAGCTTCCGCCCATTCACGCGAAATCTTGGCCGTGCCGCCTTCGGGCCGTGCGAGAAAGGCAAGGAGCGCGTGCATGGCAATGGTTGGCGTCAGGAGTCGTGAAAGACGAGCCGCATCGGGATCATCTTCGAGAACTGGAACCCGTGCTGCTGGAAGAAGGACTGGGAATCGGCGCTGATGCGGTCCGTGAGCAGGGTGATGCGCCTGAAGCGCTTCTCCTTGGCAAACTCGATGGCGTGTTCGAGCAGACGCCCGCCGTAGCCCTGGCGGCGATGCTGCGGGTGGACGATGACGTCCTCCATGATGAGCACGAGGCCGCCTTCCGCCGTGCTGATGGTGAAGAGCAGGTTGATCATGCCGATCACCTTGTGATCCGTGCGCAGCACGAAGATGCGGCCGCGGTTCGGCTGCTCCAGGATGAGCCGCAGGCCGTGTTCCTGCTTGGTCCGGTCCGGTTTGAAGTCCTCCTCCTCGCTGAACAGCGCGACGAGCAGTTCGACGAGCTGGGGCAGGTCTTCAATGGTGGCCGGTTCGATGTGTGGCTCGGTGTCGGTGGCGGGCATGTGGAATTAGAATAACGGGGGCGCGGACAAAGGCAATGCGTTCGATGCAAAGGATGCGTCACGGTTTCTGCCACAGACCCGCATACAAAGGAGCGCCGTGGCGGCGTTGAGGCATGGAAACTCCTGTCTTCGACGGTGGTTTCACCTCCCGCATCCAACCCAAACACCACTCCTATGAAACCCGGAACCCATCTATTCGCATGGCTTTGCGGCGCTGTTGCCCTCAGCATCGCTCCGTTGCAGGCCCAGGAAGCCAAACCGGCGGACAAGCCTGCCGCTGAAACACCGAAGGCGGACACACCGCCCGCCCCCGAACGACGTGGGCGTGACAATGCAGCACCAGAGCGTGAACAACCGCGTCGCGATCAAGCGCGCGAAGGCGAGCGCCGTGAAAACAATCCGCCCCGTCCTGAAAACACGCGTGAACCACAGCGCCGTCCACAGATGGAAGGTCAGCGTGAGGGAGATCGTCCACGTGGTGAGCAACCACAGCGCGATGGCAATCGCGGGCCGGTAAATCCGCCGCGTGCAGAAAATCGTCCTGGTGACGAAGGATCTCGTCGTCCGCAGATGGATGGCCAGCGCGAGGGAGATCGCCCGCGTGGCGAGCAACCACAGCGGGATGGCAATCGCGGCCCGGTAAATCCACCGCGTGCTGACAATCAGGGGCGTGACAATCGTCCCGGCGGTGAAGGTGAGCGTCGTCCGCAGATGGAAGGTCAGCGCGACGGAGATCGCCCGCGTGGTGAACAACCGCAACGCGATGGACAGCGCCGTCCGGTAAATCCGCCACGTGAGGGGGATCGCGACAATGCGGGCCGTCCAGAGGGAGCCCGTCAGCCGCAAGGTCCGCGTGGTGGCGAACGCGAAGACTTCCACCCCCGTCCGCAAGGCCCCGGCCCGCAGCAGTTCGCGCAGCGTGGCGGGCCGATGCATCACGATGGTCCTGCGATGATGGGGCGTGGACCCGAACATCGTTCGGAAGGCCGTCAGCAGCCGCAGCAGTTTGGCAGTCCACGCCAGGGCGGGCAATTCAACAGTCCGCGTGGTCCTGAACCGCGCTTTCAACCAGACCGCGGCCAGCGTGATGGCGGACGCCCCATGAATCCTCCACAAGATGGCGTGCGTGGTGGAGATCGCGGCCCTGAACATCCGCCGCGCTTCGTTCCGCCGGTTCAACGCCGTGGAGACGCGCCGCATGATCCACAACCGCCGATGAACCGTGATCGTGGCCCCGCGCCGCAGCCACCTAGCCCGCGTGGCGAGGAACGGGGTCGTGAAGGCCCTCCGCGTGATCGTGGTGTGTGAGCATCATGAGAAGTGGATGAATTCATCACAGGCGGCCTGGGAAACTGGGCCGCTTTTTTCATGCGTCGGAGAGTTCATTCACGTCTCGCCGGTTGTGTTTGTGAAAACGAACTCCATAATCGCGCACGATTCCGCCGCATGAGCCTGCTCAACAAGCCCTCCAACACCTCCTTCGCGAAGCAGACCTCTGCCGCAGGCGGTCATGGCCCGGCGGAGCTGCCGTGGTGGTCGCTGGATCGCTGGGCGCATCTGTGGAACGGCCAGCCGCCGATTTCAGCCGCCTCCGCCGCCACCGCGAACACGATGCTGCCGGTGCTGATCGAAGTGTTCGCCGCATTCAGCAAGCTGGATGGCAACATCGAGGAGGAGGAGGTCGAATCCAGCCTCGGCTACCTGCGCTACGATTATCCCGAGGCGATCTACGCCGACATGCGCCGTCTCTATTTTGAGGCGTTGCAGCAGCCGCAGGATCTGGCGCAGCGTGCGAAGGAACTCAGTCAGAAGCTCACGCAGGAGCAGAAAGTCCTGCTCGGCGTGCAGCTCTACCTGCTCATCTCACGCGCCCAGCAGAATCAGCGGCAGATGGTGGAGTTTTATCTCTTCATGACGAACCTCGGCATCGCCGCCCAGGCCATCGACATCGTCTATCAGCTCAATGCGGGAGATAAACCGCCGGAGGAAGGTTTTTCCACCAAAGGCGGCCAGCCGCTCGACACGCTGCGCATCGGCTCCACGAAGAATTGTGACGTGCTGCTGCGTTCGCTTTCAGCGGACTGCTCAGTCGTGGCGTTTCGCTTCCAAAACCTTGTGCTGCTGAAAAACACCGGCAGCATTTCCATCCTCGTGCGCAGCCGCCGTCAGCCGCCGGGAGAGTTCTCGCGACTGTATCCGGGCGAGCGCGTGGTACTGGAGGATGTCACGCTCGATTACAACGACCTGATCTCCTACTTCAACGCCAAGAAGACGCTCTCCGGCACGCAGATCTACCTCACGCTCACGGAGAACGGCAGCGCGGAAATTGCTCCGCAACGCGCACGTGGCACGAACCTGCGTCTTAGCTTCGGCCTGGGCGTGACGGTTGAGGCGTTGCGCACCACACAGGCCACGTTGAACGGCGTCGTGCTCAGCAGCGGCACCATCGTGGAGGCCAGCATCGAGGACAGTATCATTGCGCATGGCGAGGTCGAAATCGCGCTGCGTGATCTGCGTGTGCGCGCGCAGGAATTCGGCGGCCAGTTTCGCCTGGAAGGCAGCCGCAACACCTACCTCGTCTCCAACAAGCCTGAGTTGCTCGATGAGGGGGACATTCTTCTCTCCGAGGACACTGACGGTGAGATCCTGCTGCGCATCGAGTGCAACTACGCGCAAAAAACTGGCGTGCTGGAGGTGCTGCGCTCGTCACGTCCACTTTACATCGGCCTCATTCCGGTGCGCGATCGCATCACGCTCAATGACGGCGACACCATCACACTGGGTGAGGGACAATACCTGCGCTGTCACTTTGCCGACCGCATCATCGAGGAGGAACGCAACACCATCCGCCAGATCGAGGTGCGCGAACTCAGCCACCGCTTCGACGGGCGCGACACCGCGCAGGATGGGGTGAGCTTCATCGCCCGTCGTGGCGAGATGATTTGCGTCATGGGACCGAGCGGCTGCGGCAAAAGCACGCTGTTGCGCATTCTTGGCGGCCAGTTGAAGCCGAAGGGTGGTGAGGTGCTGATGAACGGCCTCGCGCTGTATGAGAATTTACACAATCTCACGCCCTACATCGCCTACATCCCGCAGGAGGATGCCTTCGATCCGTTGTTGAAGGTGCAGGAGAACCTCGATTTTTCCGTGGCGGTGCGCTGCCCGCATTTGAAGACGGAGGAACGCCGCAAGCGTGTGGATGCCAAGCTTGCGGAACTGGGGTTGGCTGATCTGCGCAATCGTCTGGCCGGCACACCGCAGCAGAAATTCCTCAGCGGCGGCGAACGCAAGCGCCTCAATGCCGGACTCGACATGATAGGCATCTCCGACGTGTACTTGTTCGACGAGCCGACCTCCGGCCTGTCCTCGAAGGACAGCGAGCACGTGCTGGAGATCATCCGCAGCCTCGCACGCAACAAGATCGTCATCACCTCCATCCATCAGCCTAGTTCGAAGCTGCTGGCGATGTTCGACAAGGCCCTGCTGCTCGATAAAGGCGGCAAGATGGCCTACTTCGGCACGCCGCAGGGCATGCTGGAGTACTTCTGGCGTGTGTATCACACCGAAACCGGCCAGTCGGGCGATGCTGATGCCAAGCCGCCGGACAATCTCACGCCCGACTTCGTTTTTGACGTGCTGGAGACGCCGCTGCGCGACATCAGCGGCGACATCATCCATGAGCGCAGCGCAGACGGCCATCTCGTGGCCGCGCGCCGCTTCCCGCCGAATTTCTGGCGCGACTCCTACCAGCGGCATCTCATCATGGAGAGCATGGCGAAGCAGAAGGCCGCGCCAGGCAGCACCAGCCTCATCGCAAGGCCGAAAAAAGATGGAAGCCATAGCGCGAGCCGCATGCGCAGCACGCCCAAGCCGCCGAAGCACACCTTCCGCGAGGAAAGCATCCTGTTTGCCACGCTGCTGAAGCGCGCCTTTCTCAGCAAGCTGCGCAACCGCACGAATTTGCTCACCACGCTGCTGGAGGCGCCGTTGCTGGCCTGGCTCATCGCCAGCGTGCTCAAATACTCCGAGGAGGCGAATTACACCTTCGCCACCGCCTTCCACATTCCGACGTATCTGTTCATGAGCCTCGTTGTGGCCATGTTCCTGGGCCTCACCAACAGCGCCGATGAAATCATCCGCGACCGCCACACGCTGAGCCGCGAGCGCAATCACAACCTGCGCACCTTCTACTACCTCTGCGGCAAGATCATCTCGCTCGCCACCTTCGCGCTCGCGCAATGCGTGATCTACCTCATCATCGGCAACTGGGTGCTCGAAATTCGCGACATGTTCATGGTCCATCTCTGGTGGATGTTCCTCACCTCGCTCACCGGCGTCTGTCTCGGGCTGTTCATCTCCAGCATCGTCAGCGACAATCGCACGGCGGTGAACGCCATCCCGCTCATCCTCATTCCCCAGATCATCCTGGGCGGAGCGTTGATCAAATACGAGGAGATGAACAAGAACCTCGATCTCGTCTATTCCGTGGGCCGCTGGCTCAAAAAAGCCGGCAACGACGAGGAAAACGTCAGCAAGCTCAAGGTGCCCTTCATCTGCCAGTTCATGCCGCTGCGCTGGTCCTATGAGGGCGTCGTCATCTCGCAGTCCAAGCTCAATCCGCTCACCCGCAACCAGGACTTCCTCGACGAGCGCATCCAGTCACTTCTGCCGCCCTCAGGCGCCGACATGACCGATCTCCAGCGTCACGAACTGGAACTCACCAAACAGTCGCTCGCCGTTGTTTCCGGCCTGTATGCCGAGAATCCGCGCGAAATCTCCAAACGTCTCGGCTCCATCCGCGATGCCGTTCTCAGCGGCCAGATTGAAACCCCGATGCTCGACAGCATGCTGCAGCAGAACGACGGCGTCAGCGCCGAGGAGATCTACGTCAACCGCAAGGTGCTCGATCTCGTCACCAAGGCCGAGATGGAACGCGAGGACTACCGCCGCAAGACCAGCCCCAACGTCTTCTTCGGCACCCGCAAGACCTACCTAGGCACCAAGTACAACACCCTTTGGATCAACAGCATCGTCATCCTCTTCTCTCTGGCAGTCATCATCACCGCCGTGGAGATTAGCCTGCGACGACAGTTGACCAAGGTTTAGTGAGGGGGGCAGGCCGTCTAACGCTTCGGATCAGGCGACGGCGAGCAGGAAGCGTCGATGACACGACAGATGCCATACGAGCCGCCAGCATCCGTTTTGTTAGCTCTTTAATCGTGGTCATCGAGTATCAGCGGTGCTGTAGATGGAAACGATACGGCAGCCGTCCACATGAGCGTCCTCATCGCAAGTCGATAGCAGATGAGTCTGAATGCTATGAACGACACTGAGGCTCTGAATCAAAGCGGTGGGACCCAACGCTCGGTTAATGGAATCCACGTCGTTCCCCCAGTTGGTGAGTAGTGACACGTCGAAAGAACCATCGATCAGGTCGTAGCCAAGAAATGCGGCGTCGCTCTCGTCGTGGTCATCCAACCTCAAACCGACAATGTCGCCACTCTGCATCTGTGAACGCTTCTGTGCCGCATACTTATAGTCAGTGATCAGATGGGTCATGCAACTCTCTGGGAAAACGTGCTTCCAATCCTCCTCGGACTCGGGAGTGAATAGGCTCGGGCTGAGTATGCCATCTATGGAGTCAAAACGATCAAAGGGCAGACCTCGCCACTCAATGTAGGAACTCCAACCGTCTCCCTGTGCGGACCCAAAAGACTCAATGATCGTGAAGAGTTTCATTGCCGAGTTTCCTTCAGGACGACGGTCGCGGGTTGGTGTTGGGCGAACGCCTCGGATCAGATACGCGAGGAGTAAAATATGGAAAACACAACAGCCGATCTACGAGCGTTATCTGCATCCGTTTTGTTCTGCCTTGTGCGGCGTGCGGCTTCATTTCGGTGGGTAACAAAACATCAAATCTATTAAATATGCCAATCTACATTCAAAGACCTTCTTCGTGGAGGAATGCTAAAGACAAAATAAAGGATAACGCCGTGGTGATGGTCAACCATCTCGTGTCTGTGATTTCCTTCGGAATGCTACATGGAGTGGTTCGATTGGTTCGGCGATCAAAGAAACTGGAGGGCCGTCTTCGTGCTGACGATCCGTGTAAATCACCTCCATGATTCTCCACCACTCATGGTCAAAATCTCCAATGTTAATAATCTCTCCAACCCTCGGCATTTCAGGGAACTCGTGAATATCCGCAAAGGCAACATCTCCGGGTTTGATGAAGGTAACGATGGCTGGAATCATACGGCGGGCGTGGCTTGGGTTGGCAGAACAGTACAGATGGTTAACAGTTTGCGAGGTTTGTCAGCAGCTTTATATCCGACGGAGATGCGGTTCATTTCTCCAGCTTCTTCAGCGCCGCAGTCACATTGCCAACGGTGAGCAGTTCATCGAGGATGAAGGGTTCCTCGACGCCGGGGAGGTAGAGCACGTTCACGGGCACCGCGCGTTTGCCCAACGCTTCGAGGGCTAGGCGGATGGTTTCGTTTTCGTCCGACCAGTCGGCCTTGAGTGTGGCGACTTTGTGCTGTTTGAACAAGGCGCGCAGCGAAGCATTGGCATAGACGCGTTTGTTGACCTGGCAGGTCCAGCACCAGGAGGCGGTGAAATCGATGTACACGGGCTGCTTCGCAGCTCGCAGGGCGGCGACTTTCTCCGGCGACCAGGTTTCCCAGTGCAGGGCGTCAGGGTCGTTTGGATTGACGGTCTCGGTGGAATGACTGCGGGCTGCCGATGCAGGCGGCAAGCCAAACCATAACCCGGCGGCGATGGCGAGCAGGGTGAGCAGGCGCGCAATGTTCTGCGTGCGGGCGGGTTTGTGCGGCAGCGCCCAGCGGCCGTAGATCCAGCAACCCAATGAGATGAGCACGAGGCTGAGGATGACAAACAGCAGCGGCAGACCCTCGATCTGCGTCGTCAACACATAGAGCATGAAGCCCACGGTGCCGAACAGCAGGAAGGACATGCCCTGCTTGAAGCTTTCCATCCACGCTCCAGGCCGTGGCAGCGCGGAGACGAGACTGGGGAAGAGGGAGAGCAGCAGAAACGGACTGGCGAGGCCAAAACCGATCAAGGTGAAGATCAGCATCGACTGCGATGGCGGCAGCGCGAGCGTGGCTCCCAGCGCTGTGCCGAGAAACGGTGCCGAACATGGCGTGGCGACGACGGTGGCGAGCAATCCAGAGAAAAACGAGCCACCGAGGCCGCTCTTCGACTGCAAGCCCGTGCCGACGCCGATGGCGGACGTGCCGATCTCAAACAAGCCTGCCATGTTCAGCGCAAAGACGAGGAAGAAGGCCGCGAGGAAGAAATTGAAGCTCGCGGATTGAAGCTGGGAACCCCAGCCTTTGTTCAGCGCGATGGCGAGGCCGCCCAGCACCCAGAACGACAGTAAAATGCCAACGGTGTACATCAAACCATGCAGCACGACCTTGCGCCGGTCTTCACCCGCCTGCTGTACCACGCTGGTGACCTTGATGCCGAGCACCGGAAAGACGCAGGGCATGATGTTGAGGATCAAACCGCCGATGAAGGCGTAAAGCAGCAGTTGCGCGAAGGGCAGGGGAGACTTCGGCGCACTTACAGCGGCGGCCTTGGTCTCAGGGCTTTTTTTTTCCGTGGTGGCCGGTGCGCCGCCAAACACGGCGGCATTCTTGGCATCCGCTTCAGCAGCGGCGGCGATGCGCAGTGTGAGCGAGACTTCCTTCACGAAAGGCATGCAGCTTTTCGGGTCACACACCAGAGCATCGACTTTGACCTTCAACTCGGCGCTGCTGCCGACGACGGCATTGGCCGGCGGGGTGATCGTCACCGGTAGGTGAACCGTGCCGTCGTAGCCTTCGCTCATCGCGCCATCGGTGGAGGGCACCTTGTGCGTGGTGGGCCAGGGCAGTTCATCGACCTTCCAGCCTTCCGGCAGCGTCCAGATCAGTTTCGTGGGCTTGCCGATGATTTCTGGCGGCAGAACCTTGCCATACGTGTGCGAATCCTTGGCATGCACGAGTTTGACCGCCGCTTGGAACGGCTGGCCCGGTGCTGCGGCGGATACTGCGGCGATCAATTCCGCCGTCACTTGCTGCTGCTTTGGCGCATCGTCTCCGCCGATGCTGAAGGACTGGGCGTTCGAGACGGCTGCGGCAAGCAGCCAGACGGCGAGTGACAGGAAACGGCTTCGATTCATGAGGTTGGAAAAAGAATACGGATATGAGAACGCCGCGCGCGGTTTATTCCCATCACGCGGCGATCCAAGTCGGAGCTTTTAAGTGCGGATCAACCCAGCGTCTTGTGCGTGCCGTCGCAGAAGGGCGGGTTCTTGGTCTGCTTGCAGTTGCAGAGCCAGACCTTCTTCGCCTCGGGCAGCGTGAACTTCTTTGGGCCGAGACCCGTGCCTTTGTGGCTGCCGTCACAGCTCGGTTGATGGCCGCTCAGGCCGCAGGCGCACCACCAATGGTCTCCGGCAGGCAGTTCAACGGCGACAGGTTGCTTGTCGTAGATTTTGGGGAGGTTTTCCATGCGCGCGAGTTTGGCAGGGGATGAGAGTAGCGTCAAGAAGGTCAAGGCTGCGCAGTCAAGGTGGTCAAGAGGTGATGGCGTGCGTCTTGACCACACCTTGACGAATCTTTGACTACTTGACCTGCCCCAAGATTTCCCGTACCAAACCCGGCCCACGATACACGAGCCCGCTGTACACCTGCACCAAGGCCGCGCCGAGCTTCAGTTTTTCGGCCGCATCGGCCGCATTTAAAATGCCACCGACACCGATGATGGGAATCTGCTCCCTCAACAGCATGCGGAAGGCCTGCAGCACGAGGTTGGAGCGCTCACGCACGGGTGCGCCGCTCAAACCGCCGGTTTCCTGTGCCAAAGCGTGTCCGGTGACGGCGTCTCGGTCGATGGTGGTGTTGGTGGCGATGACGCCGTCGATGTGCTGCTCATTGAAGACGCGGGCGAGCGCCTCGATTTGCATGTCATTGAGGTCGGGGGCGATCTTGACGAGCAGCGGCACCGTTTTGCCGTGTTCCTTTTTCAATACGGCCTGCTCTTTCTTCAGCTCTGCGATCAACTGCCGCACCGCGCCCTCAGCCTGAAGATCGCGAAGCCCCTTTGTGTTGGGCGATGAGATGTTCACCGCGATGTAATCGGCAACAGGATACGCGGCTTTGAGGCAGTGTAGGTAGTCATTCACCGCGTCTTCGTTGGGCGTGTCGAAGTTCTTGCCGATGTTCACGCCGACCACAGCCTTGGTGCGCCGACGTTGGAGTTTCTTCACGGCGGAGTGAATGCCGGGGTTGTTGAAGCCCATGCGATTGATGAGCGCCTCGTGTTCCGGCAGGCGGAACAAACGCGGTTTCGGATTCCCCGGCTGCGGACGCGGTGTGAGCGTGCCGACTTCGACGGAGCCAAAACCAATCGCTCCCCAAGCATCGACTGCGCTGGCGGATTTGTCCATGCCGGCGGCAAGACCCAGCACATTCGGAAACGTGAGTCCCATCACGGTACGCGGTTGCTGCGGCGTGGTGACGACTGACCTCAGCATGCCGAGGCGATGCGCGACGACCATCATCTTGACCGTGAGCGTGTGCGCCCGTTCCGCATCGAGGCGGAACAGCCACGGCTTCATCACGGGATAAAATTTTTCGATCAAGGTCATGGGTCAGGAGGGAAGAATTGCTTTCACCGCAGCGGCTACGGCACTGCCAAGTCGTGCATGTGCTGCTGCATCCAGATGGATGCCATCGCTGCCGGGCTCGATCAGCGTTTGCGTGTTTAAATAGCCGCAGCCGAGTGATGCGGCGAGCGCTTCATAATACTTGGGCAGCTTGCGGCTGTCTTTTTGGGCGTTCGGAAACTTCGCGGCGATGTCCGGCAGATGCAGTTGGTCGCCGATGGCCGGCGGGCACAGGAGGAGCAGCTTCGGCGGCCGGTTCATGATTCCGGCGTCGCTGTTCAGAATCATCTGTGCCAGCACTTTGACACCCGTCGCGATTTCACCGGGTGAAACACCGAAGACGTTCTTCAGGTCATTCGTGCCGAGCATCAGCACCACGAGATCGAGCGGTTTGTGCGATTCGAGGATCGCCGGCAGCACGGCTTTGCCGTTGCGGACGGCGGCAAAGGGGTCGTCATGCACCGTCGTACGGCCGTTTTGGCCTTCCTCGACCACGCGGAAGGCGGAACCGAGTTCACGGCCCAAAACACCGGTCCAGCGCACGGCGTAAGGGTGGCGTTCCGGGAAGGGGGCGGTGATGCTTTCGGGCACAAAGCCCCAGGTGTTGGAGTCGCCAAAGCAGAGAACGGTTTTCATCAGGCGCGCATGATGCCGTTCATCCACGCGGGGGCAACTGCTCTCCGCGCCTGTTCACACCTGCCCGAAACCCTGTGTAAAACTGCTAAATTCCAGCTTGCGCGAGATTGTGCCTGTGTTAGACATCACGCCCCCCGCCCAAAAGCGGGGTTTTGAGTTCCCCCAGACTCACCCTTTTTATCCTCCTAGTATGCGCGTCCGTACCTCCGTTAAACCCCTCTGCGAACTTTGCCGTGTGATCCGCCGCAAAGGCGTTGTCCGTGTTGTCTGCAAAAACCCACGCCACAAACAGCGTCAGGGTTGATCCACTTTTCCCACCACATCTAATACTGCATTATGGCCCGCCTGCTTGGAGTCGAAATCCCGAACGAAAAGAAGATCGAATACTCGTTGCCTTACATCTATGGCATCGGTCTTTCCCTCAGCCGCAAGGTTCTTGCCGCCACCAACATCGACCCGAACATCCGGGCAGGTGAGCTGAGCGACGAGCAGATCGCCGCCATCACCCAGGCCATCCAGGGGATGAAGATCGCGATCGAAGGCGACCTTCGTCGTGAGATCCAGATGCACATGAAGCGCATCCTTGGCATCAACTGCTACCGCGCCCATCGTCATCGCCGTGGTCTTCCCGTGCGCGGCCAGCGCACCCATACCAACGCCCGCACTCGCAAAGGTCCGCGCAAGACCGTCGGTGCCCAGAAGGCCAAGTAATCCGTATTTTAGCAAAGACTCCCCACCATGGCTGACGAAACGACCTCCATCGCACCCGCCGCCGCAGCAGCTCCCGCTCCTGCCGCACCCGCTAATCCTGCCGCGCCTGCTAATCCTGCCGCACCCGCAGACCAGCGTCCCTCCAACAGCGGTGACAAGCAGGTTTCCCAGAGCGTCTGGCTCGAAATCGGTGGTGAGGCTGCCGAGCAGAAGGTCGTCAAGGCCAAGGGCTCCAAGAACGTCTCCGCCGGCATCGTTCACGTTTACGCCACCTTCAACAACACCATCGTCACCATCACGGATCGTGCCGGTGGCGTCATTGGCTGGTCCACCGCCGGCAAGATGGGCTTCCGTGGCTCCCGCAAAGGCACCGCTTACGCCGCCCAGGTCGTCGCTCAGGATGCCTGCCGTCAGGCGATGGGGCATGGCCTTCGTGAAGCCGAAGTTCGCCTTCGTGGTCCCGGTTCCGGCCGTGAGTCCGCCGTGCGCGCCGTGCAGGCCCTCGGTGTCGAAGTCAGCATCATCAAGGACGTGACTCCTGTGCCGCACAACGGCTGCCGTCCGCCCAAAGCCCGCCGCGTTTAATTTTTCCAGCCCCTTTCTACTACCTCACTATGGCTCGCTACACTGGTCCCCGCGAAAAAATCTGCCGCCGCTTTGGCGTCGCGCTTTTCGGTCCCTCCAAGGCTCTCGAAACCCGCAACTTCCCGCCGGGACAGCACGGTGCTCGCAACACCCGCCGCAAGACTTCCGAATACGGCACCGCCCTCGCTGAAAAGCAGAAGCTGCGCTATCAATACGGCCTCATGGAGAAGCAGTTCCGCCGCTTCTTCACCGAAGCCCAGCGCCGCAAGGGTGTGACCGGTGAAAACCTCCTGCAGATGCTCGAACTGCGCCTCGACAACGTTGTGTACCGCATGGGCTTCGCCAACACCCGTTTTGCCTCCCGTCAGCTCGTCAGCCATCGCCACATCACCGTGAACGGCAAGGTCGTGAACATCGCCAGCTTCCAGTGCAAGCCCGGTGACGTCGTTGCCGCCCGCACCACCAGCCAGCGCAGCCAGCAGCTCGTCGGTCGTTTCCTCGAAATGACCCAGGGCACCCCGGCTTCCGACTGGATGACCGTCGATCGCGACAAGATGAGCGGCGTCGTCAATCGCGTCCCCGTGCGTGAGGAGATCAACCCGATCGCCAACGAGCAGCTCGTCGTCGAGCTCTACTCCCGCTAATCCTCACGGATCAGCCTTCAATCTTCAAAAGGGACGCTCCAAAGGCGTCCCTTTTGCTTTCCAAGCGTTCTTCATTCATCATTCTGCTTTCCATGTCTCCCACCCGCCTCGAACTCATCGGCACTGAAGTCGCCCTCGTCTGGAGCGATGGCTCGGAACAGTTCATCGCCATGGAAAAGCTCCGCGCTGCTTCGCCGAGTGCCGAAAACACCGGCGAGCGCGACCTGCTTGGCAACAAGATCGGTGGCACCAACCAGAAAGCCTTTCCCGGCGTCACTGTGAAGGACTGGCGCATGATCGGCGGTTACGCCATCCAGTTCGACTTCAGCGACGGCCACAACACCGGTCTCTACACCTTCGATTACCTGAAGGCGCTTTGATGGATGCCGTTCGCTATTCCTGAGGTGTTCTCGATCCCTTCTGCTCCGGCTTTGCAGGCACGGGGGTCAGTTGGTCCTTCAAGGAGCCGAACGCAGGCAGCAAGGGCAGATTCATCAATGTGTCGCTGATGAACGATTCTCCTTCATCAATGGGATGTGCTTCTCCGTTCCATGCGGTGTTGCCAAACTTGCTCACCGCCCAATAGATCGTTCTCAAATGAGCGGCAGACTTTCTGGTGTCAAAATCAGAGGGGCGCTCCATCTGGCATTTGATGACTTCCGCCATGATCCAGTCCGCCTGTTCCTTGGTGTAGTAGAGATCGTTGCCTTTCGGATCGACTCCTGCCGGGACTTTGCGCCGGTGCGCCTCATAAAGCCAGTCGTGGATCAGGTAGGCCGGGGCATAGGTCCACGGTGAAAAACCCTTCTGCGCCCATAGAAGATGCGGAATGCTGCCGCCATCTGTCTCGATGCTGCCGGGCTTGATGACTTCGCCATTGGGGCGTTTGAATGAAAACACCGGATTCTTGTTCCGCGCATACACGAACCGGTCAGGCTTCATCCACTCAATGCACGGGCGGCCCACGATGACTCCCTGGCCGTCTACCTTCTGATAAAAACGGGTCCCGGCGCATGAACACAAACTCAGCATGAGAGCCCAGGCGGTGGCAAAAGTGTGGAAGGATCGGTGATGCATCGTGATTGAGCTGGTTGTGGCTACTTTTCTCCCACCACGCTGACGACAATGCTGCGCGTGTGCGGCGCACGGCGGTGTTCGAAGAGAAAAATGCCCTGCCAGGTGCCGAGCGCGAGGCGGCCATTCACGACGGGGATTACTTCGGAGGTGCGCGTCAGCGCCATGCGCAGATGGCTCGGCATGTCATCCGGGCCTTCGTGCGTGTGAACGAAGTAGGGCGTGTCTTCCGGCACGAGATGGTCAAAGAAGCTGTGCAGGTCCGTGCGTGCGGAGGGATCGGCGTTCTCGTAGATCACCAGGCTCGCGCTCGTGTGCTGCACGAAAACCGTCGCCGTGCCGGTGTGGATGCCGCTGGTGCGCACGATCTGTTGGCAACGTTCCGTGATCTCGTAGGTGCCCTTGCCCCGGGTGGGAATGGAGAAGGTGTCAGCGTGCGCGGCCATGGACGCAGCTTTAGAAGCGGTCTTCCTTCAAATCAAGCAACGCGCCGCCGAGATGCGCCGCCACATCGCCCGCGCAAAGCGATTCAGCGGCGATGTGATCCCGCGTGAGCGCGATTTCCGCCGCGCGACCGCACAACCAGGCCGCCAGACCTGCCGTGCGATGCAGCGGGATGCGCTGCGCGGCCCAGGCGGCACACACGCCGGACAACACATCGCCCATGCCACCGCTTGCCATGCCGGGGTGGCCGGTGGTGTTGAAGAGCGTCGGCTGGCCGCGTGTGGCGATGACCGTGCGCGCGCCTTTGAGCAGCAGCGTGCGGCCCGGAGCCGTTTCAACGAGCGCCTCGGTGACTTTGCGGCGGCTCATGCCGTGCCAGCCGGGGTAATTGCGCAGCAGCCGGTCCAGTTCACCCGGATGCGGTGTCATGAGGCGCGGAAGCTTGCCGGTCTTGTCCAAAATCTCAGGATGCTGCGCCAGCAGGGTCAACGCATCCGCATCGACGATGGTTGGCATCTTCGCCTGTCGCAGCACATCGAGGATTTCCTTCTCGTGATCAAAACCAAGCCCAGGACCAATCGCCAGCGCATCGAATCGCATCTCCAGCACGTCGCGATAGTCATCCACGGCCTTCACCATCACTTCCGCAGGCACGCGGGGAGCGATTAGAGGATACACGTCCTCCTTCACCAGCAGCGTGACGAGCCCCGCGCCGGCACGCAAAGCACCACGGCAGGCCAGCTCCGCCGCGCCGAGAAATCCCGGTGAACCGGCGATGATGCCGACGCGCCCAGCCTCGCCCTTGTGCATGTCATGCGGACGCCGTGGCAGCCAGGAACGCAGCACACCCGGTGTGAGCGCTTGCGCGGACGCATCGCCTTCGCACTCCGCCAATGCACGCAATGGCACCAGCACGATGCGTCCGACGTAATGATCCGCACCATCTTCGAGCAAGCCTGCCTTGATCTGCGCCACCACGGCGGTCAGATCGGCCTCGACAGCATCCACACAGGCATCGCCATGATCGCCATCGAGACCGGAGGGAATGTCCATCGCGATGGTCAGCGCGTGCTTTTGCGTGCGCAGCGTGTTCATCTCACGCGCCAGCGTCTGCAATTCGGGCTTCATCGGTCCTTGCGCACCGATGCCAAGCAAACCATCAAGGCTCACGAGCGGCCCGGCAGGAAAATCAAACGTTGTCGCGTCTTCAATCACCCGCACATGGCTGCGAATCGAAGCGAAATGTCTGCGTGGCAGATCCTTCATCGCCTCCGGCTCACAACTCAGCCGCGCATGCAGCTTCCAGCCTTCCGCGACGAGTTCCCGTGCCGCGACGAGCGCATCACCGGCGTTGTTGCCCTTGCCGAGAAACAGCACCAGCGAACCTGCACGCGGCGCGAATTGCCGCACCACGTCCGCGATGCCGCGTCCTGCTTCCTCCATCAATGCGGCCGCGCTCACTCCGCGTGCGAACGCGGCTTCCTCGCATTGCTGCATCTGGCGGCAGGTGACGATCATGGGCGTTCGGCGGCGTGCAGCAGCAGCGCCTTGAGTTCGTGGGCGGATGGCAATGACTCCTGCGGCGTGAGGGTGGCAGGACGGGCAACCACACGGGTGCCTTTGGCAGCTGTGTCCAGGGCGCGGGTGACGCGGCCTAGCTGGTTAATGTCTGGCGCTCCCAGCACAAAGAGATACATCACGCGCTCATTATCACGCCTCAACCCGTCTTGCAGCTGCGCCACGGCCTCAGGCGTGTCGGGGATCACCGCAAAACGCAGTGAGCGTGCCACTGACTGGCCTGTGACCTCATGCGCGATGCTCATCAATTCTGCGATGGCCAGTGACGTTCTTCCAAAGCGTGTCGCATCCTCGCTGTAAAGCGCCAGCGCCATCACGATCTCACGCGGGCGTGTTTTGCCGGTCAGTTCGGCATCAATGGTGGAGCGGTCATCGCCAAATCGTGCGCGCCGCACCGTGTAGCCCATGTTCTCCGCGCCCATGGTCGATTCCAGGTAGCCGGGGATGCTCAGATAACGATCCGGTTTGCCCAAGGCCTCGCGCACGATGTCCGCATGCCGCTGGATGCCTTCCACACTGATCGGACGCCGCAGCGCCATCGCATACTTGAAGGAACGATCCGCCGCCTGATCCTTCTTCCACTGCCAGATGCCAAACGAGGCGATGCCGAGCAGGATCGTTCCAGCGGGCAGCATGACGAGGGCGAAGCGAATCCAGCGTCCAGGGTCAGAGTTCGGTTGGGTGGCTTCAGTCATGACTGCCAAGAAGCATCGCTTTGCCTGACGAACAAGCGCGTAACTGCCTGTTCTGCATCATGGCGGCAGATGCACCAGCAATTCGGCCACCGAATGCTGCTGACCGGGCAGCACCAAATCAGGCCGGATATCGGCCAGCGGTTGCAGCACAAAGCGGCGGAGGTGCAGCCGGGGATGCGGGAGGATGAGTTCGGGATCGTCACTGATGACAGCGTCCGCATAGAGCAGATCGAGATCGAGCGTGCGCGGTGAATTGCGTTCCCGCTGCTCCGGGCGGCCCAAGGCGGATTCGACGGCCTTGAGGTGCGCATGCAAGTCGTGGGGCAGGCAATCGGCCTCGATCTCGATGACCGTGTTCAGAAACGATTGTGTGCCAGGCGCGCAACCGACCGGTTCGGTTTCATAGACCGGTGCGCGGGCAGTCAGTTTCACACCGGGAATACGTTCGAGCAGCAGTTCGATGCCGCGCCTCATGTTTTCAGCGCGATCACCGAGATTCGAGCCGAGGGCGATGCCGAAACGCATGGGGAAAGGATTATTTCAGTCCCAGCACGTCCTGCATGTCATACAATCCCGCTGGTTTGCCAACGAGCCAGCGGGCGGCACGGACGGAGCCGTTGGCGAAGGTGTCGCGGCTGCTGGCTTTGTGCGTGAGTTCGACGCGTTCACCGACATTGGCGAAGATGACGGTGTGATCGCCGACGACATCACCACCGCGAATGGCATGGACGCCGATTTCCTTCGGTGTGCGGGCACCGACATCGCCGAAACGGCCGTGGCGGCAGTCCTTGTCGTATTCGAGGCCACGCACATCGGCGAGGATCTCGACGAGCGTGCGGGCGGTGCCGCTGGGGGAGTCTTTCTTCATGCGGTGGTGCATTTCGATGACTTCGAGGTCGAACTCGGGGCCGAGCAGCTCGGTGGCCTTGCGGGTGAGCCAGAAGAGCGTGTTCACGCCGACGCTGTAATTGGAAGCGAAGACGATGGGCAGTGTTTTCGAGGCTTCGCGGATGGCAGCGAGTTGGTCGTTGGTATGGCCGGTGGTGCCGATGATCATGCTCTTCTTCTGTTTGAGGCATTCGCCAAGCAGTTCATCGCAGAAATGATGCGAGGTGAAGTCGATCACGGTGTCGGCCTTGGCGAGCGCGTCGGGCAATGAATCGCCCATGTCGATGGTGGCGGCGACGGTGACGTTCTGGGCTTCGGCGGCACGGTTGATGGCCTGGCCCATGCGGCCTTTGCTGCCGGTGATGAGGAGTTTGAGGTCGGACATGATGGGGTGGCTGATAAACGGGACGCCGGAGTTATGCAAGAGGGGGCTGGACGCTGTGCAAAGGGTCGTGCAGAAGAATCTCGTCGAAGGTGTCGTCAGGCGAACGCTCGGCGGGCGGCCAGAACTGCCCGGCACGGATGCGCTGCACGGCCTCGGCAGCACAATCGAGCGCGGCAGTGGTCAGTGCTTCATCAAAGCCGTCCCATTCGAGAATGGCGGTGTCCTGGATGCTCTTCGGCAGCGTGAAGTAGGCCACACGGCTCACGTTCAGGCCGCGTTGCCGCAGCGCGGCGGCATAAAGCGGCAGTTGCAGATCCAGCCACAGCGCACGCTTGCCCTCAGCAAGATCGAAACACTTCCATTCATCGGCTGCGGCGAGCTTGGTGCGCGCGGAGAGGGCTTTGAAATGCGATTCGTGGGGTTTGCGCGGCTTGTCGGAGCTTTTGAAGTCAACGATGCGCAGCGTGCCGTCGGTATGACGCTCCACACGGTCGATGCGGCCGGACAAACGGGCCTCGGCTATGATGAAGGGCGTGGCATCGTCCTTGGTCCCGATTTGCAGCTCGGCGTCGATGCACTGCCAGCCTTTTTGGCGATTATCGGCTTCAATCGTCGCGGCATGACGCAGGCGTTGCAGGATGCTCTCCAATTGCAGCGTGATGAGTGGCGCGGGCCGCTGGCCGAAGAGTTCGCGCACATGTTCGCGGG
Source organism: Prosthecobacter sp. (assembly GCF_034366625.1). NCBI lineage: Bacteria > Pseudomonadati > Verrucomicrobiota > Verrucomicrobiia > Verrucomicrobiales > Verrucomicrobiaceae > Prosthecobacter > Prosthecobacter sp. The sequence continues at coordinate 101,332 of NZ_JAXMIH010000024.1, read as the reverse complement.
CCGCTTCTTCGAGGAAGTCGGCGATCTTTGCGGAATGCGTGCTGTCACGCATGGCACTGTCGAGAAACAGACGATGAAACGCGTGGTGAATGATCTGGCCGAACTCGGCGGCATCCAGCTCACGCTTCTGGCTTTCGATGGCGCTCATGCGTTTCGCATGCGTGAGGTAGTAGCGGAACGGACAGCTCAAGTAGTCGCGCAATCGCGACGGCGAGATGGTTTCGAGCGGCCTGGCGATCCAATCCGGCTTCAGCGGCCAGGCGAGCGTGCGCGGTGGTTCGGTGCTTGCCTGTTGGTCCTCTTCTTTGGGGAAGAGATGCGCCACGCGTTGCGGCAGTGTCTGGTCATCGCACAGGAAGAGAAGGCGTGAGGGCCGCAAAGCATCGCCATCCTCGCTCCATTGACCGCAGATTAGTTCGAGACGGCCTTTCGACTCACGTTGATGCGCGAGCGCGGCGAGGATGAAGGCATCACGCGCGAAACGTGTCTGCTGGCAGGGCAGTCCGAGCGCCTGACGCAGCGCATCAGGCAGGAAGGGATGGCTGATGAAAATGCCGGGCACGTTTTCCTCGTTCAAGCCGGTGACGATGAGGTTCGGCGCTCTTTCCCACAGCAATTCGAGCCAGCCTTGCAGCACGAGGTCGATGTCACCACGCGGCTCGGCGAGACGGCTTTGCGCGAGGCATTCGAGCGAGAGTGTGAAGGCATCCTCGGCCTTCGGCTTCAATCCGAAGCGCTTCGCCTCCAGCTCGAGTTCCTCGGTGATGCGCAGCCATTCGGCGGCGAGTTCGGCGCGTTCGCGATGGCCCGGGGCTTCGGGATGGAAGGTGCGTTCGCCGAGCAATTTGAGGATGAGCGTGCGTGCCGCTTTCGATGGCGGCAGGCGCAGCAGCGAGTTCAGCAGACCGAACGTGGCCTCGACAACCGGCAGCAGCGCCGGGTAATCTGCGAGCGGCAGCTCGCTGGCATGCGCGAGCGTGACGGGAAGATGATTGCTGGCGAAATCATCCGCTTCTCGCAGCAGAACAGCGGCGCTTTCGTTGTTGGGAGCGATGGCGTCACGAAATTCTTCGATGCGCAGCAGCGCGGCAAAGGCGCGCCATGATCCCGCGCCGAGCAGCACGCGGAAACAATCGAGCACATGCCACAAACCTTCGCGCTGCACGGGAATGCCGCCGGGTTCAAAGCTGCGCGCCTCTTCGAGCGTGAGTTTTTCCAGCAGCAGGCCGCCGACTTCGTTGTCGCACACGCCGAGGGCCGTTTTGCCCTGCGGCACGAGCGCGCGCATGAGATCGAGAGCTTGCGCCGCCTGTGCGGCAGGATCGCGAGCGACGTGGATGTGTTCGTTGGCGAAGGGCAGATGCACATCGGCGTCCTCGCCCCAATGCGAGGGCAGGGGACGGCCATGGCGGTCAAACGTGTGCTGCCAGGCCTGCGGCGCATGAGTGGCGATGATCACCTCCACGCCGCGCTCGGCGCAGGCGTGAATCCATGCATCCAGCAGCGGCGGCAAATCGGGTGAGGCGATCACGACGATGCGCCGCACGCCGTCCGGCAGCACGGGTGCGTGCGCATGCTGACGTTTGAGCGATTGCGCGTCAGCGACGTCCGCCTTGGCGAGTTCATCGAAATACGCATGCTCGATTTGAGCGAGATCCTGCCAGCGCGCGGCATCGCGTTGGATCGCGGGCATGGCGGCGGTGTCGGCAAAGGTCAGGCCGCTGGTGCCGAGCAGCATCTTCAACTCCGCCAGCATGCGCGCCGTTTCGGCCTGCCAGCCCCAGCCGCGTTCGGCGGGCAGCGTGGGAAACAAGGCCGTGAGTGAATCGAGCGCGACACGCTCGAGCGCGCGCTGCCAGGCCATCTGCGATTGCAGCGGCGTGGCGGCCTCGAATCGGCGTGACTGCGGCAGCAGGGCCTGTTCGGGCAGCCAGAGATGCGGTACGACGGCGGCAGTGCCGGTTTTGTCGGTGGCTTGCGCGAGCGCTTCGCGCAAACGGCGGCCCGCTTCACCGTTGGGAACGAGGATCAGCGTGTCGCTGAGGTCGAGCGCGCGCGTTGGATCCCAATCGCGGCACAGAAAGTCCACAGCCTTCTCCAGGACGGGCGCGTCCCATCCCCAGAAGAGGCGCTGGTGCTTGGAACTCATGCGTGTTCGAGCTGCCGCAGGATGTCGTCCACGATCTGCTCCGGTGTTTGGTCAATCGAGACGCGGATCAAATCCGGCGTCGTCTCCAAGGTGGCGAGCTGGCTGTCGAGCAGCGCCGGTGGCATGAAGTGGCCTTTGCGCGCGGCCAGACGGGCGGCGATCAATTCGCGCGAACCTTCGAGCAGCACGAAGCGCAGCGTGCCGGCGGCATCATGGGCGCGCAGCTTGTCGCGGTAGATGGATTTGAGCGCGGAGCAGGCGAGCACGTAGTTCGGCGTGAGGTGGCGCATGTCCTCGATGCGCTGGCGCAGCACGGCATACCAGGGCCAGCGGTCGTCGTCGGTGAGCGGTGTGCCGGCGGACATCTTGGCCTTGTTCGAGGGCGGATGGAAATCATCGCCATCCTCGAAGACGCCGTCGAGTTTTGCGGCGAGCAGGCTGCCGACCAGCGATTTACCGCAGCCGCAGACGCCCATGATAATGAGGGTTTTCAGGTCAGGAGGCATGAAAGGGGGAGTTTGCGGTGGTTGGCGGTTGTTTACGATTGTTGACGGTGGTTTGCCAAACCATTGCAAACCATTGCCGACGACTGCCAACAACAGCAAACTGCCGCCAGTCATCGCGCGGCTTGACCGTGGGGCGTGCCACGCTGAGGATGCGCGGCGAAACCATGAAATACCCGACTTTGACCGTCCTGCTGGTGCTCGGCGCCGCGTTTGCCGCTGCTGAAGACAAGCCTGCCCAGCCCGCCGCCGCCACGCCGGAGGCGCCGAAGGAGTTCGTGCTCTTCAACGGCAAATCGCTCGACGACTGGGAAACCGTGGACGTCGGCGGCAGCGGGATCGTGGAAATGGAAGGCGGGGTGATGATCATCAATCAGGGGGAAAACGTGAGCGGTGCCATTTACAAGAAAGCCGCGACACTGCCAACGACCAACTACGAGATCACACTCGAAGCGAAGCGCCTCCAGGGCGTCGATTTCTTCGTGGGCCTCACCTTTCCCGTGGGCGATGTCAAACACTGCGCCACGCTGATTTGCGGCGGCTGGGGCGGCAGCGTGACGGGCATCTCCTCCATCGACGGCTTCGACGCCTCCGACAACAACACCTCCAGCTACCAGCGCTACAAGGACGACGAGTGGTACGCCATCAAGCTGCGCGTCACGCCGGACAACCTCAGTGCGTGGCTCGGGGAGAAGCAGATCATCGACGAGGACATCAAGGATAAGAAGATCAGCGTGCGCCCCGGCCCGATGGAGAGCTACCTGCCGCTGTCGCTGACGACGTTCAACACCACCTCCGCCATCCGTAACATCAAGCTCACTCCGATCACGGAGAAGAAGTGAAGGCGTCAGCGGCCACGTTCCGCGTGCTGGCTGTCGTGGCCTGCGGCAGCCTGATGTCGTGCCGTTCGGTGCTGCACACGCAGGTTTCGCGCACGGAGACCGTGCTGACGGAGCGTGAGAAGCGGCACATGGCCGGGCTGCTCGATGACATGGCGGCCGGCTGGGATGGCATGCAGCACGGCAGGATCGCCGTGCGGCGGCAGGCGGAGGACCGTTATGAACACGCGCTCACTTCCTTCCTGCGTGAATGGAACTACCACCAGAGTCCGCGCTACTGGCTGACCGGCACCGTGTTTGCCTCGAAGCAGCAGAGCTTTCAAATCGATTTCGATCCGGTGGCGGACCCGCAGCGTGAAGTGCCGCCGGCGCAGATCGACCAGCTCATTCTTCCCTCGCGGATGAAGCTGCACACGGGCAGCACGCGCGCCGAACGGCCCGGCATTGGCGTGCCGCTCGTCGGCCACATCCGCCGCACCAGCGTGGCCCGGACGGAACAGCCCTTCCTCCCGCCCAACGGCGGCAACCTCACGCTCACCGCCGTGATGGAGCTGGCGGACGGCCCTGCGGATGTTGGCAAACCGCGGCGCTGCCGGCTGCATCTGCACAACACCTTGAACATCGCTGCCGTGAAGGTGGGGCATGACGAACGCCAGTTGGCCGCGAACTTCACCGCGTCCAAGCAACTGGCCCTCTCCAGGGCCACGCTCCTCCCGTTCACCCTTCTCGGCATGTTCCATCCCGAGTCCACGCTGGGCGCCAGCCAGCTCTACTGCATGGACGTGTATGATCCGCGGCGCATCCCGGTCGTGTTTGTGCATGGTCTCCTGTCCAATCCGCACATCTGGCTCAACGCCGTCAATGCCATCAACGCCGACCCTGAGCTGCGCGCCGCCTACCAGCCCTGGTATTTCCTCTATCCCACGGCCATGGGCGTGCCGCAGACCTCCGCAAGACTGCGCGACTCGCTGCGGCAGGCGCGTGATCACTTTGATCCCGATCACAACGATCCCGGCATGAACCGCATGGTGCTCGTGGGCCACAGCATGGGCGGGCTGCTCAGCCGCATGCAGACGATTGATCCTGGTGACAAGCTGTGGGACGCCATGTTTCGCAAACCGCCGCAGGAACTGAACGTCTCCGATGCGGTGCGTGAGCGGCTCGTGAGCACGCTCAAATTCAAGCCGCAGCCGGAGGTGAAACGCCTCGTCTTCATCACCACGCCGCATCGCGGCAGCAACATTGCCGGCAAAGGCATCGTGCGGCGTCTGGCTTCGCTGATCCGGCTGCCGATGGACACGCTCTTGATGTCGCGGCAGTTGCTCACCGGCAACACCGACGCACTCTCGCCGCAGATTCGTGATTGGGGTCTCTACGCCTTCCTCAGCCTCGGCATGCTGTCGGACAAGCATCCCTTCTATCAAGGGTTGAACGCTGTGCCCATTCCGGTGCCGCATCATTCCATCATCGGCCAGCTCGGCAAAAGCAGCCGGTTCAGCAACTCCGACGGCGTGGTGCCCTACTGGAGTTCGCATCTCAACAGCGTGGCCTCGGAGAAGATCGTGCCCTGCTGGCATGGCGGCGTGGAGCGCCCCGAGGTTGTGCAGGAGATTGTGCGCGTGCTCAGGGAGCATCTGCGGGAGCGCGGATCGCCTTCACGGTGAAAAAATCGGCCTGCATGCCGCTGCGGGCGGTTTCAGGACGCTCGATCAACGCCAATGTTGAACCTGGCTGGTTGGGTTCTTTGCGAATTACATTTGTCAGCCAGTTGTAGCCTTCCCCCGTTTCATCTGACCGTGGATGTGGCCTGATCATGCTGGAAGACCATGTGCAAGGCTGGAGAGGCTCGGTGGGCATAGCTCGCTAATGAATATAGTCTCCCAATCCTGCTGCTTGCCCCCCCCTGAAACACCGAGAAGGGCCAAAAATGCAGCAGATGAATTGCTCAAGTCAGCTAAAAGCGTCCGTAGCAAGCCTTGGTTCGACATCGAAATGTAAATGGTATCGTGATCCCAGCGTTCGTCTCGACGCAGAACGAAGGTCGCATCGAGTCTAATCGCACTCGAACGTAGAAACGTATAGTTAGAGACGTGTTTCGGCTGAAATGTCGTAACCATAGCAATCGCCTCGTCGGCTGTGCCTGCCCACTTCTTGGGAGGGTCGCGGTGGCTCAAGTGCGTGATGGGTAAGCCGCTGCTGTTAAATACCTCCAAGCACCCTCGAACCGACTCTTCGTTAAGAGGCTGAGTGTAGAGGTATCCAACGTAGTGCGCCGAGTTTGGTTTCTGCGACTTCACGGTGCGTGTTGAGGTGGGCGAACGACTCGGATCAGGCGACGGCGAGGAGGGCGCATCGATGACACGACAGATCAGCTTCGAGCCGTTGCCTGCATCCGTTTTGTTGGGCCTCTTGTTGGCGAGTTGCGCCGCATAATGGAGGATCACAATCATGAGTTATAAAAGCGAAATTCAGCCACTCGGAGAATGGTTTCAATCGCTCCCGAAGGGAGGGGTATGCGTGGATCTGGAAATGCATCTCGAAGTGCTGCCGCCACCGCCTGGGCGTCTGGTTCTTTGGTCCGGAATGCCAGCAAATATTCGTCGGGATTTGCGTCGGGATCTGGTATGGCGTTGTCGAATAGTTCTGCAATCTGCGCTGGACATCCTTCAGGTGTTCGGCAGGGAACACGAGCAATATCTAACCCAATGCGCTGCAAGAGCGGTGCGATCTCTGCGACGGTCACGTCGCGCCGGTGGATGGCAAAGAATCCCTGTCGGCCGTGAAGCACAATCAGATATGCCGGTGCCGTGTTCCGTGGTCGATGTGGCTGCTGATCTCTCATTTGCGAAGGTTTGTGAGGAGAGCGTGATTTTGCAAGCCTCAACGGCGGAGGTGAGTTGGCCCAACGTTGTTTATCCACATTAAACTGTAGTTTGGTGGGGGTGGGTTGAGGTAAAAAGGGTATCACGAACCCCAAAGAAGGTTTTTATGAATGAACCGATTGCAGCGAAAAAGTTGCCGAAGGTCAAGCCTTGGGTGCGGCCAGTGGACGAGGCAGCGGGGTGTCTGCTGCGTGAGCATCTTCGTGAGAAGGGATTGCCCGCGAAGAAGCGTTGATGAGTACCCACCTCATGAATTTCCGTCTTCCTCTCCTCCTCGGCGCTTCCTTGACCCTGCACGCCGCCGCTGAACTGCCCTTCACTCAAGTGCCGGCTGAATTTGCCGGTCAGTTCTCGCCGGGCAAGTCACCGCTCGTCTTCAATGACGGCAGCCAGGTGAAGACCGCCGCCGATTGGCAGCGTCGCCGCTCGGAAATTCTCGCCGACTGGCATGGCATCATGGGCGCGTGGCCGGCGGTGATCGAGAAGCCGAAGATCGAGGTGCTGGAGACGAAATCTCGCGGCGAAGGCATCTCGCAGCAGAAGGTGCGCGTCGAAATCGCGCCCGGGCAGACGGGGGATGGCTACTTGCTGCTGCCGTCGGGCCGTGCGCCGCATCCCGCCGTGTTTGTGCCCTACTACGATCCCGAAACCAGCGCCGGATTGAGCGAGAAACCGTTGCGCGACTTCGCGTGGCAGCTCGCACGGCGTGGATTCGTCACGCTGAGCATCGGATCACCCGGCGGTGATGCGCGGCTGCCGGTGCTGAGCGCGGAGGCGAAGTGCCAGCCGCTTTCGTATCTCGGTTACATCAGCGCGAACATGTGGCAGGCGCTCGCCTCATTGTCAGACGTGGATTCCAAGCGCATCGGCATCGTCGGGCACTCGTATGGCGGCAAGTGGTCGCTGTTCGGCTCCTGCCTGTTCGAGAAGTATGCCTGCGCCGTGTGGAGCGATCCGGGCATCGTGTTTGATGAGACACGCGGCAGCATCAACTACCAGGAGCCCTGGTATCTCGGCCTCGATCCGGCGCTCACGCGCAAGCCCGGCCTCGTCAGCGCGGAAAGCCCGCGCACCGGCGCTTACAAGACCCTCATCGAAAAAGGCCACAACTTGCAGGAACTGCACGCGCTGATGGCTCCGCGTCCCTTCCTCGTCTCCGGCGGTGCAGAAGACCCGCCGAAGCGCTGGACCGCGCTCAACCACACCATCGCCGTGAACCAGCTTCTCGGCGTCACCGGCCGCGTGGCGATGACAAACCGCGAGAAGCACGATCCCAACGAGGAATCCAACGAGCAGATCTACCGCTTCTTTGAGTACTGGCTCAAGCGGTGAGCATAGGAGCGAATTCTTGGCCGGGCCTGCATGCCAGAGCGCAATTTCTAGCTCGACATTCTTACGGCATGCGCCCACTCTCGCCCCGCACCGTTCATGGGCGGTGCGTTTTCTTTTCCGCGCGTCACCGCAGTGTAGTGCTCTGCCGGGCTGAAGGGAGGACAAATGACCACACCCTTCAGTTCCTGGAACACAACATGATCTCACTCACTGTGCGGGCTTTCGCCCTGCTCCTGCTCACCGCCGCCCCCCTTCTTCATGCGCAGGTGCCCCAGCTCATCAATTACCAGGGCCGCGTCGCCGTCGGCACCGTGAATTTCGAAGGCCCCGGCCAGTTCAAGTTTGCGCTGGTCAATGCCGCGGGCAGCACCACCTACTGGAGCAATGATGGCACCAGCACAGCGGGCTCGCCGCCAGCCGCCGCCGTTGCGCTCACGGTGACGAAGGGTCTCTACTCCGTGCTCCTCGGCGATACCGCACTCACCAACATGACCGCCGTGCCGGCCACCGTCTTCACCAACTCCGACGTGCGCCTGCGCGTGTGGTTCAATGATGGTGTGAATGGCTCCCAACTCCTCACGCCCGACCAGCGCATCGCGGCGGTGGGGTATGCGATGACTGCGGCAGGCGTGAACCTTCCCGTGACCAACGCCTCGGGTGCTGGTGTCATCACGCAGAACGGCACGCGGATTTTGCACAGCTTTGGGACGCAGAACTTTTTCGCAGGCGCGATTGCGGGCAACTTCTCAATGACTGGCGTAAACAATGTGGCTGTCGGCAGCAATGCACTTCGTTACAACGTAACGGGCAGTGACAGCACCGCCATCGGCACTAATGCCCTTTGGTACAACTCGACGGGCGGCTACAACACTGCCGTTGGCATGAACGCACTTGGATACAACACTACAGGTGGTTTCAACACGGCCCTTGGGCGCGCTGCGCTTCAAACTAACACCACGGGGAATTATAATACCGCTACCGGTTTTAACGCACTCGTAGGCAATACGTTGGGGGCTTTTAACACAGCCAGCGGTAACAATGTGCTTGAAGGCAACACAACCGCAGGCAGGAACGTCGCCATCGGTTACAGCGCTTTGCGGACTCAATCCTTTAGCAATTTAAACACAATGTGGAACAGCGACAATGTTGCTGTAGGACATGAGGCGCTTAACATGAACCAGCCGATTTCTACCAGCACGGGAATCAAAAATACAGCTATTGGGACCAAAGCGCTGCGTATCAATACGACGGGAGCTAATAACATCGCCGTGGGAGATAACGCAGGAAGCCTCCTCACAACTGGCAATAACAACATCGCCATCGGGCATGTAGGAGTCGCGGGTGAATCCAACATCATCCGCATCGGCACCAGCCAGACTGACACTTATCTGACGGGTGTGATTCACGGAGATGGCTCCGGATTGACCGGCATCACGCCGACCATCGCACCGGGCAGCATCACCGGCACACAACTGGCATCCGGCCTCACCCTCGGCGGCACGACCACCGGCACGTTCAGTGGTCCATTGACTGGGAATGTCACCGGCAGTGCCGCCAGTTTCACCGGGGCGCTGGTCGGCGATGTCACCGGCACGCAAGGCTCGACTGTGGTTGGTAGCGTCGGTGGCGTCACCGCTGCCAATGTGGCCACGGGTGCGAACCTTGCCAATGCGGCGACGAATGCCAATACAGCGAGCACGATTGTGAAGCGCGACGCCAGCGGGAACTTCGCCGCCGGGACGATCACCGCGACATTTGTCGGTAGCGGTGCTGGCCTCACTGGCGTCACCGCCACCTTCGCCGATGGCAGTGTGACCAGTGCCAAGCTCGCTTCCGGCCTCACTCTTGGCGGCACCACTACCGGCACATTTAGCGGTAATGGTGCTGCTCTCACTGGCGTCACCTCCACCTTCGCCGATGGCAGCGTGACCAGCGCCAAGCTCGCTTCCGGTCTCACCCTCGGCGGTACGACCACGGGCACCTTCAGTGGTCCCCTCACAGGGAACGCATCGACGGCGACGAGCGCCACCAACTTCAGCGGCTCGCTCGTCGGTAACGTCACCGGCACACAGGGAGCTACAGTGGTGAGCACCGTCGGCGACGTGACTGCGGCCAATGTGGCCGCAGGTGCCAATCTCGCCAATGCGGCGACGAATGCCAATACAGCGAGCACGATTGTGAAGCGCGACGCCAGTGGGAACTTCGCCGCCGGGACCATCACCGCGACATTCGTCGGTAGCGGTGCTGGCCTCACTGGCGTCACCTCCACCTTCGCCGATGGCAGCGTGACCAGTGCCAAGCTCGCCTCTGGCCTGACCCTCGGCGGCATCACCACTGGCACCTTTAGCGGGAATGGTGCTGCTCTCACTGGCGTCACCGCCACCTTCGCCGATGGCAGTGTGACCAGTGCCAAGCTCGCCTCCGGTCTCACCCTCGGCGGCACGACCAGCGGTACCTTCAGTGGTTCACTCAGTGGCAATGCCTCGACCGCGACGAGCGCTACCAACTTCGGCGGCTCTCTGGCCGGAAACGTCACCGGCACGCAGGGTGCCACGGTGGTGAGCACCGTCGGTGGCGTCACCGCAGCCAATGTGGCCACGGGCGCAAACCTCGCCAATGCAGCAACAAATGCCAATACGGCGAGCGCGATTGTGAAACGTGATGCCAGCGGGAACTTCTCCGCCGGGACCATCACTGCCTCCTTCGTCGGGAATGGTGCCGGGCTCACGGGTGTGCCCGCAGGTGCGATCACCGGCAATCTCTCCCTTCCTGTCACCAGCAGCGCCAGCGTGGGGGTGATCACGCAGGGCAGCGGCAGCTTGATTCACACCTATGGCACAAACAACTTCTTTGCCGGAGCCAGCGCGGGCAACTTCACCATGAGCGGCACCAACAACACCGCCACTGGCGTCGCCGCATTGAATTCTAATACAGGGGGCAACTTTAACACAGCCACCGGCTATCAGGCGCTTTTGTTCAACACCTCAGGCACCGCCAACACCGCGACTGGCTTGCAGACGCTTTTCTCCAACACGACGGGCCTCCGAAACACCGCCACGGGCAACGCAGCGCTGTACACCAACTCCACGGGTGACTTCAACACCGCCAGCGGGGTCAGCGCGCTTTTCTCCAATACGACAGGCCGCTACAACACTGCCAGCGGGACATCCTCGCTCTATTTCAATTCCACAGGCGACTCCAACACTGCCAGCGGCTACGAAGCGCTCTATAACAACACCGTTGGCAGCACGAGTGCCTTTGGCTATCAGGCTCTCAGGACCAACACGACCGGTGCCTGGAACACGGCGAATGGCTATCAAGCACTCTACTCCAACACGGTGGGTAATTTTAACACCGCCAGCGGCTACCAGGCGCTCAAGTCCAACACCTCGGGCACCGGCAACACCGCGACCGGCCTGCAGACGCTTTTCTCCAACACGACGGGCCTCCAAAACACCGCCACGGGCAACGCAGCGCTGTACACCAACACCACGGGTGACTTCAACACTGCAAACGGGGTCAGCGCGCTCTTCTCTAATACGACGGGCCGCTACAACACCGCCAGCGGGACATCCTCTCTCTATTTCAATTCCACGGGCGACGGGAATACGGCAAGCGGATACAACGCACTCAAGTTCAACACTGCCGGTAATTACAACACCGCGAGTGGGGCCAGCGCGCTTTTGTCCAATACCACGGGCAGCAACAACACCGCCAGCGGCGACAGCGCGCTCGCCTTCAACACCTCGGGCGCTTTCAATACCGCGACGGGGGCTTCGGCGCTTCTCACCAACACAACCGGCCTATGGAACACAGCGAGCGGTTACCAAGCACTCTACGCCAACACCGTGGGCAACTTCAACACTGCCAGCGGGTATCAGGCGCTCTCATCCAATACGTCGGGCACCGCCAACACCGCAACAGGCTTGCAGGCACTCTTTACCAACACGACAGGCCTCCGAAACACCGCCATGGGTAACGCAGCGCTTTACTCCAACACCACCGGTGACTTCAATACTGCAAACGGGGTCAGCGCGCTCTTCTCTAATACGACTGGCCGCTACAACACCGCCAGCGGGACATCCTCCCTCTATTTTAACTCCACGGGTGACTCCAACACTGCCAGCGGTTACGAGGCGCTCTACAACAGCACCGTTGGCAGCACGAGTGCCTTTGGCTATCAGGCGCTCAGAACCAACACCTCGGGAACCTGGAACACGGCGAGCGGCTACCAAGCGCTCTACTCCAACACGGTGGGCAACTTTAACACCGCCAGCGGCTATCAGGCGCTCTACTCCAACACTTCGGGCACCGCCAATACTGCGACCGGCCTGAGCGCGCTTTCCTCGAACACGACGGGCCTCCAAAACACTGCCACGGGCAACGCAGCGCTGTACACCAACACCACGGGTGACTTCAACACTGCAAACGGGGTCAGCGCGCTCTTCTCTAATACGACGGGCCGCTACAACACCGCCAGCGGGACACAATCCCTCTATGCAAACTCCACTGGCGGCGAAAACACCGCGAGCGGCTACCAGGCGCTGAGCTCCAACACCACGGGCTACCGTAACACCGCAAGCGGCTACCGAGCGCTCTCCTCCACCACCATAGGATATGAAAACACCGCGAGCGGCTACCAGGCCCTGGAACTGAACACTGAGGGCTTGGGCAACACAGCCAATGGCACCGGTGCCCTCAAGCAAAACACCACGGGCACAGGCAACACGGCCACGGGTCTCTCCGCAGTCGGCAATAATACCAGTGGCAACTCCAATACAGGCAATGGGTTGTTTGCACTCTTCAGCACGACGGGCAGCTCCAATACCGGCGTTGGAAATTCCGCATTGTATAACAACACCACGGGCAGCTCCAACATTGCTCTTGGTTCCTTCGCCGGACAGAATCTAACCACAGGTAATAGCAACATTGTGATTGGGCACTCGGGGGTAGCGGGTGACGCCAGCACCACCCGCATCGGCACCTCGCAATCTAGGGCGTTCATCGCCGGTATCCGAGGTGTCACCACAGGAGTTGCCAATGGAATCACCGTTTTAATCGACAGTGCTGGCCAGCTCGGCACTGTCTCCTCCTCACGTCGCTACAAGGAGGACATCGCCGACATGGGGGAGGCCAGTGAGCGGCTCCATGCGTTGCGTCCCGTGACCTTCCGCTACAAGAAGCCCTATGCCAACGGCGAGAAGCCCATACAATTTGGCCTCATCGCCGAGGAAGTTGCGGAGGTCTTCCCTGAGCTGGCCGTCTTTAATGATGAGGGCCAACCTGAGACGGTGAAGTACCAGGATCTCGCGCCGATGCTGCTCAATGAGTTGCAGAAGCTCAGGGCCGAGAAAAAAACGGAAGTGACCAGCCTGCGTGAGGAGAACGCCAGCATGAAGAAACGCCTCGCCGAACTCGAAGCGAAAGACCAGGCGCGCGAGGCGCGGCTGGCCCGGCTGGAGCAGTTCATCCCTGCGGCACCCCAGACCAGCGCCGCGAAGGTGGCACTGAAGGAAGACGCCCCCGCCACGAAGTAAGGAGCCACCGCCATGAAGATCGCCAGCCTGATTCTCAGCCTCCTGCTCACGGCCGCACTCCATGCTGGCCCGCGCAGCAGCACGAACTACAACGTCGTCACGGACACTGCGGATGGCGGCGGCAAGCGCGCCACCAGCGTGAACTACACGAATGATGGCAGCGCTGGCGGCATTTCCGGCACTTCCACCGTCGCCGCGCCGGCGGCCACGGCCAAGGCGGGCTACCTCGGCCAGCTTTACGAAGTCACGGGGCTACAGCTTGCCGCCACGCCCGCCACCGTGAGCGAAAACGCCACGCGGCTGCTCAGCGCCGTGCAGGTGCTCGATGACCTCACCACCCTCGCCGTGCCCACCGCCTCCATCACCTGGAGCGTGCAGAGCGGCCCGTTGACGAGCATCAGCACCGCCGGTCTGGCCACTGCGGGCACCGTCTATCAAGACACCCTGGCCACCGCGCAGGGCAGTTATGCCGGAAACACCGGCACGCTCGGCCTCACCGTGCTCAATGTGAACACGGATGACATCCCCGGCTACACCGGTGACGGTCTCGACGACGCCTGGCAGGTGCAATACTTCGGCCTGAGCAATCCCAACGCCGAGCCTAGCATCGACGCGGACTTTGACGGCCAGACCAACCTCTTCGAGTTCACCGCCGGCCTCAGCCCCATCAGCGCCGCCTCCCGTTTCCTCCTCCACAATGCCCCCGTGCCCAATCAGCCCGGCCAGATGCGCCTCGTCATCAGTCCGCGCCTTCCTGATCGCACCTACACCGTGAAAACCAGCCCCACGCTCGGCCCCGCTGCCATTTGGACGGATCTGACCGGCTTCACCACCTCCGACAACGGCAGCGAACGCACCGTGACCGACACCAGCGCCACTGGCACCCAGAAGTTCTATCGCGTGCAGATCACGAAGCCCTGAGGCCGGGGGCCATGACGAACCGCGAGAAGCACGATCCCAACGAGGAATCCAACGAGCAGATCTACCGTTTCTTCGAGTACTGGCTCAAGCGGGAAGCGAAATGAGGCGGAGATGATCGCACGAGTTTTAGCCACAGATTCAGGAAACCCGCAGATTTTCAGAGAAGAAACAATCTGTGGATTCCCTGAGCCGCCAGACAGCCGAAGGCAATCTGCGGCAATCAATCAGGTTCCTGAGTGCGGCAAGTTTTGATACGCGAACTTCATCACTGGTTGTACGCCGCCTCGCCGTGCTCGGCGAGGTCGAGGCCCTGATTTTCCTCCTCGGGCGTGACGCGCAGGCCGATGGTGAGGTCGATCACCTTCAGGATCGCGAAGCTGGCGATGCCGGAGAGCAGGATCGTGTACACCGAGGCCAGAAGCTGCGTCACGAGTTGCGAGCCGATGCTGAAATCACCCAGCCCGCCGGCGAAGGCCGTCGTGCCGAACACGGCGACGAGGACGGTGCCCACAAAGCCGCCCACGCCATGCACGCCGAAGACATCGAGCGAATCATCGTAGCCGAACTTCTTCTTCAGCTTCGCACAGGCCAGCCAGCACAGCAGGGCCGAGATGCTGCCGATGCAGATCGCGCCAATTGGCCCCACCTTGCCCGAGGCGGGCGTGATGGCTGCCAGACCGGCGATGGAGCCGGTGGCGATGCCGAGGGCGCTCGGCTTGCCGTTGCGAATCCACTCGATGAGCATCCATACCACCGAGGCGGCGCAGGCGGAGAGATGCGTGACGACGAGCGTCATCGCCGCCGCGCCATTGGCCGCGAGCTGGCTGCCCGCGTTGAAGCCAAACCAGCCCACCCACAGCATGCCCGCGCCGGTGATCGTCAGTGGCAGGTTGTGCGGCATCAATTGCGCGCTGGGGAAGTCCTTGCGCGGCCCCACCATCACACAGGCCACCAGCGCCGCCACGCCGGCGGTGATGTGGACGACAATGCCGCCCGCGAGGTCGATCACGCCCGTCAGGCCGAAGAACGCGCCCGCCTTGTGCCACACGCCATAGCAGCAGGGCACATAGACCACGAGGCTCCAGACGATGCTGAAGACCAGGATGGCCTTGAACTTCATGCGCTCCGCGAACGCGCCGATGAACAGGCCCGGCGTGATCAGGAAGAACATCATCTGGTAGGCGAAGTGCAGCAGCTCCGGGATCGTCGGGCAGTCGGCGCGCACCGAGGTCGTCGTCACGCCGCTGAGGAACATCTTGCCGAAGCGGCCGATCACCGGGCAGCCGTCGGAAAAGGCCAGCGAGTAGCCCACCGCCAGCCAGACCAGGCTCAGCACGGCGGTCAGCGCAAAGCACTGCATCAGGATGGAGAGGACGTTCTTCGCCCGCACCAGGCCGGCGTAAAACAGCGCCAGTCCCGGGATCATCATGAACAGCACCAGGGCCGTCGAGACCAGCAGCCAGGCGGTGTCCCCGCTGTTGATGGTGCTGCCGTCGGCGGCGTGCGCGGAGGTGGTGGCGAGAACGAGCGCGGCCATCACGGAATAGCTCCGCGAGGCCCCGCTCCCGATGCGTTTCAGCAGGGGATGGGTCATGGTTGGTTGGGCGGCTGGTAGGTTGGGAACCGCCGATGCTAGGCGGCGCTGTTCCGGCGACAACTGGCAAGATGGGGTGGTGTTCGCGTGCAGGCGGTCAAGGGATCGTCAGGAGGTCACGGCCCGCGTCTCTTCTTGGCTGCGCAGCTCCTGTCGTGCCGAAGCTGAAGGGAGCGTCCACGCTCCTCTCCCGGAGGGCAGCCGAGCGCAGCAAGACAGACTGCTGAAAGCAGCCCGAAGGGCGCAGGCGGAACGCCAGGTCAAACCTTCGCGTTTGCCGTCTTCGGCAGCGCAGGGGCGCTGCCCTGCCAAGGAGCGGCGGTTGCCAACCGCCGTTTCCCCCGGTCCCCTCAGCGCCCCTCAAACACCGTGCGGCCATCGGTGGTGACGAGGAGCAGCTTGTAGGGCGGCGGGCTGTAGCGGAACAACCAGCGGGCGTTCGCGCTGTTCTCATACAGCACGTCCTGGGTCACGATCAGGGTGCCGTCGTTCATGACCTCGCGGCTGGACGGTGCCAGCTTCACCTGCGGGCCCAGCCGCTTGCGGAGGAACTCCCGCGCCTCGTTTTCGATCTGGTCCTCGGCGGAGACCACCGCCGCCGCCTCGGTGAAGCGGTCCGAAGGCAGGCGTTTGAGAACCTGCACCGCGAAGACCAGTGCTCCGACCACGACGAGAAGAAAGAAGCCGAATTTCATGCCGCAAGCATGAGTCAGGCCCCGCCGTCGTCAAGCGTCAGCCCCGCACGGTCGCCCGGTTCCTCGCAGCCGGAGGCAAAGAACTTTGGGCCAGAGGCAAAGAACTCTGAGCCGGAGAAACACGCCTCCATGCCGCCGGAAACGGCCCGGGAGAGCCCGGAGGCTGGCTGGAAGCCCGGGCGTGGCGAAAGCTTGGTGGGTGGTGGGGCGTTCCTTCTGCCTCTCATGATGACTCGCGCTCCTTTCCTTCTCTCTCTCGGACTCTGCCTGATGGCAGGCACCTCTCACGCGGAAGGGCTGTGGCCGGAGTTTCGCGGGCCGACGGCGCAGGGTTTTTCCACGGCGAAGGGATTGCCGACGGCGTGGGCGCCAGACAAGAACATCGTGTGGCGTTCCGAGGTGGCGGGCAAAGGCTGGTCGTCGCCGGTGGTGGCGAACGGCAGAATTTTCATCACGACGGCGGTGGAGATGCCGGTGGATCCGACTGCTGCGGCAGCGGTAGTATTGGCTCCTGCACCGGTCGCGCCTCCGGTGGTGGCGGTTCCGGGTGATGCCTCGAAGCGGCCCGCTCCTGCCAAGGCCAAGGCACCCCCGCCAGCACCGAAGCCAGTGAGCCTGCATGTGATGGCCCTGGATGCGGCGACGGGGAAGACGGTGTGGGACACCCAAGTGCTGGAGGTCACCGATCCGGCGGCGCTGAAGATGCACGGCAAGAACAGTCAGGCGAGCCCGACGGTGGTGTATGAGCCGGGACGCCTCTATGCGCATTTCTCCCATCACGGCACGGCCTGTCTGGACGAGGCGGGCAAGATTCTGTGGACCTCGCAGGAGAACAGCTACACGCCGCAGCACGGCACGGGCGGCAGCCCGGTGATTGTGGATGATCTGCTCATCTTTGATGCGGATGGAGCCAAAGATCCGGGCGTGGTGGCGCTGGACAAGGCGACGGGCAAGACGCGCTGGAAGATCGCCCGCCCACCGACGGAGGCGAAGAGCAAGTTCTCCTTCTGCACGCCGCTGCTCATCGAGGTGGCAGGCCAGAAGCAGGTCATCTCCGCGGGCAGCGGGATCGTGCAGGCGCTGAACCCGAAGGACGGGAGCGAGATCTGGCATGTGATGTATGGCACCGGTTACTCGGTGGTGCCGCGGCCGGTGTTTGCGCATGGCATGATCTTCATGAGCACCGGCTATGACAAGCCCGTGGGCCTGGCGATCAAGGCAGACGGCAAGGGCGACGTGACGAGCACGCACGTGGTGTGGCAGGAGACGAAGTATGTGCCGCACAATCCCTCCATGCTGGTGATCGGCGATGAACTGTACATGCTGGCCGACAACGGGCTGCTCTCGTGTCGCGATGCGAAGACGAACACGGTGCATTTCGAAGAGCGTCTGCTCGGCCCGAGCTCCGCCTCGCTGCTGTATGCCGACGGCCTGATCTACGCGATCGATGAGAAGGGCGCGTCCGCCGTGGTGAAGCCGGGCAAGACGCTGCAGGTGGTGGCCACCAGCGAGCTGAAGGAGAAGACCCTGGCCTCCATGGCGGTGTGCGACCACGATTTGCTCATCCGCACGGAGCTGGCGCTGTATCGCGTGGGGAACGGGCGAGCCAATGCGGAGTGATGGGGGGAGTGGAGTCTCCGCGCTCTGAAAGGGAAGGGGAACTTGGAGAAGCGGAGTGGTGGAGAGATGGCGAAGAACGAACGGCGGGCGTGTAACATTCGGCGGGTTTTGGGGTTCTGATGTGTGGTCATGATTCCCGCTTTTTATCCCGGCATGCTGAGGAGGCTTCTCTGGCTGCTGCTGTTCTCCCTGACGCCCCTGCGGGAGGGGAAGGCAGACGGCGGAAAAGCAGGCAGCGGAAAAACTGAAAATGGACAAGCTGAAACGCTGACACAAGAAAGCAGCGTGGGGGAGACGGGGGAACCGGGGCGCTACCGGTGGGTCTGCACGGTACGCGGCGATACCTTTCGTGAAGTGCGGGTGACGAAGGTGACGGCGAGCCAGATCAGCTTCCAGCATGCGACGGGGGTGGCGACGCTGCCATTGATCGAAATGCCGCTGCTGCTGCAGGAAGTGCACGGCTTTGATCCGCATGCGTCGGCGGCGGAGCTGCCGACGGTGCGGGAGCGGCGCATCCGGGCGCTGGCGGAGGCGGAGCAGAGCAAGGCGGCGATGGCGGCGCTGCTGAACCAGCAGAAGGCCGAGCATGCGGCCATCAAGCAAATCGAACGCGAGAAGATCAAGATGCGCATCGAGGTGCGGCAGGTGACGGCGGAGGGCGCGCAGTGTGACGCTTGGCCGATCGTGATGGTGGAACTGCCGGGCAAACACAGCCTCAGCAGCGGACTGATGAAGGTGGAGGGCATCAAGCAGACCCATCCGGACCGGATCTTTGTGGCAGGCCTGACGGAGGTGAGGGTGAACGCCGTGCGCGCGGAGTGGGTGTATCCCGTGAACGCGAAGAAACAGCGCTACGCCATTTCCGCTAATCGCGCCTACACGGAGCGGAAGGGGAAATAGGAAAGCTGAAAAGCTGAGAGGCTGAGAGGCTGAGAGGCTGAAAGGCTGAAAGCAGAGAGGGGGAGTGGAGGAGATGGGGAGCGGTTTGACTGAGCACTGACGCACTGGTTATTGGTGGGCGGTTGACGGCGGACGATGAGACACGGATTCATTGACACCCTTCTTGACCCTTGGACCGGTTCTTGGTTGTCTCACGCATGACGCCGTTTCCCCTGCCAGCCGACTACGCCCGCATCCGGCGGGTGCGGAGTTTTGAGGAGTTGGTGACGACGCCGTTGGCCGAGGGGGTGAACGCGCTGTGCTGGGAGCGTGCGCTGACGGGGGATTTCGGCGAGGTGGTGGCGCGGCTGGGCGAGGGCGAGGGGATCATGCCGCTGGATGAGGCGCAACTCCTGGTGCTGCCGGTGAGTGCGGCGGGCCGGGCGGCAATCAAGGTGATGCTCGACGACCTGCGACGGCTGCGGGAGCACGGTCTGGTCCCAGAGCTGAACTGCATCCACCTCTACCCGCGCGACGAGGAACCGGGGCCGGTGCCGACGGATGTGTATTCCTTCCACGCGGACAGCGCGACGGTGGAGGCGGACACTTATCTATGCACCTATCACGGGGCGGCGAGCGAGGGCCTGCGTAACGACGAGGCGCGACGGCGTGTGGACATTCCCGAGACCCGCGCTGAACTGCTGCAAGTGTACGGCGGAGTGGATGACGCGGCCTTCGGCGAGTTCTTGAGCGAGCACTGCTACGACCTGCACTACGCGCCCCTGCCGCAGGCGCGGCCGATTTCCTTCGGTCTCGGCCACCTGTGGCGCATCGCCACGGAGTGGCCCGGCTGTCCGGTGCCGCCGTGTCTGCACCGCGCGCCGGAAACCGTGCCCGGTGATCCGGCGCGGCTGCTGCTGATCAGTTGAGGGAGGAGCCGAGCAGCATGGCGCGCTGCGAGCCAATGCGGAATGCGCTCCAGTTTGGGCACTGCCAAGGGTGGAAAGCACGCTGGCATGGAGGAGCGTTGATTTTTCCCTGTGAACAACTTGGTTTTCGATCTTGACACCCCGGTCAGTCCCCCTACTATCGCGGCCCCTTCTTCCCCAGTCGGAAGTTCTCTCGTACACAGCACTCAATGAAGACGTTTTCAGCCAAAGCCCAGGAGCAAAACCCCACATGGTGGGTCATCGACGCCAAGAATCAGATTCTTGGAGACGTCGCAGTCGCCGCCGCCAATCTCCTGCGCGGCAAGACCAAGCCCACGTTCACCCCGCATGTCGATACCGGTGACTTCGTGGTCGTCCTGAACGCCGCGGAAGTCCGCCTCAGCGGCAAAAAGGAGCAGCAGAAGATTTACACCTCGAAGGCCGGCTACGTCGGCAATCAGAAGATCGAAAACGTCGAGCGCGTGCGCGCACGTCGTCCGGAGCTTCTCGTCGAGCGTGCGGTGAAGGGCATGGTCCCTCACACCCGCCTGGGCCGCGCCATCATGGGCAAGCTCAAGATTTACACGGGTGCCGCGCATCCGCATGAGGCGCAGAATCCGAAGCCTTTCGCCGTCGCTTAATTTTTTTCAATCGTTCCCATCGCATGAGCAAACCTCTCAAAACCGCCACCGGCCGCCGCAAGACCGCCATCGCCCGCGTCTTCATCCTCGAAGGTTCCGGCAGCATCACCGTCAACGGACGTGACTTCGAAGAATACTTCCCGACTGTCGCCCTTCAGAATCAGATTCTGTTCCCGCTGGCTCTCACCAACTCCCGCCAGACCTACGATTTCAAAGTGAACGCCAGTGGTGGCGGCAGCACCGGCCAGGTGGGTGCCGTGCGTCTCGGCATCGCCCGTGCGCTGATCGGCGTGAATCCTGAGCTCCGCGGCGTGCTCAAGCAGAACGGTCTGCTCACCCGTGACTCCCGCGCCAAGGAACGTAAGAAGCCCGGCCGCCCAGGCGCCCGCAAGCGCTTC
Source organism: Prosthecobacter sp. (assembly GCF_034366625.1). Taxonomy (NCBI): domain Bacteria; kingdom Pseudomonadati; phylum Verrucomicrobiota; class Verrucomicrobiia; order Verrucomicrobiales; family Verrucomicrobiaceae; genus Prosthecobacter; species Prosthecobacter sp. Next base: position 80,413 of record NZ_JAXMIH010000024.1, on the reverse strand, counting down.
CAGTTCTCGAAGCGTTAAGCCGTCACAGTTTTCAGCTCGATGTGTGCAAAGCCCCGCCGTGTGCGGGGTTTTGTTTTTTTTATCGCTGGTGGTGCAAACTCGTTCCAAACTGTCCGTCATGAGTTCCGGCCACCTCCTCGTTCTCGGTGCCAGCATCCTGTGGATGCTGCTGTGCATGCGTTTTTGGTATGCCATCGACCGGGAGCACACCTGGCAGCGGCGGTTTATCGCCATCGCAGCCGGGCTCGGCGGCGGACTCGTTTATGTCATCGGCGTGATGATGCTGGAGATGCTCAAGGACCGGGCACCGGAGCCTCAAGGCGGTGCAGAAATCCGCGTGTCACCGCGGCCGGCCGAGGATCCGAAGAAAGACGTCAAATAAAGCCCTGCGTCACTCCACGTCGCCAAAGCCTGAGGTGACGAGCTCTTCGAGGTCGGCCACCGCCGCCTCGGCATCGTTGCCATCGGCAATGATCTTGATCGTTTCGCCGCGTCCGGCGGCCAGCATCATCAGGCCCATGATGCTCTTGCCGTTCACCGGCTCGTCATCCTTCTCCACCCACACGTCGCATTGATATTTGCTCGCGCGTTTGACGAACTGCGCCGCCGGGCGTGCGTGCATGCCCATTTTGTTGCGGATCGTGAGTTCTTTTTGGATGCTCATGGTGGTCAGGTGGCGCTACAGTTAACCTAATTGTTCATCCGTCATCTTTTTCAACAACCTTTGGTCGAACTCCACCGCGCTGTCATAGCCGAAAGTGCGCAGTTTAAAATTAATGGCGGCCAGTTCGATCAAGCCCGCCACATCCCGGCCCGGCTCCACCGGCAGCGTGACGCGCCCGATTTTCATGCCCATGATGTCGTGCGAATCCGCGCTCGCGCTCACACGTTCCAGATCCTCCGTCTTCGCGCCGCGCACCAGTTCCACGATCAAATCCAGCCGTTTGCTCAGGCGGACGGCACTCACGCCGAAGATCGCCGCCACATTGAGGATGCCCAGACCGCGGATCTCGATCATCCCGCGGGTGATGTCCGGGGCGGAGCCGACCACTTCGCGATCTTCCACCAGTCGGAGACGCACGGCATCGTCCGCCACCAGGCTCCCGCCGCGTTGCAGCAGTCCGATGACACTTTCACTCTTGCCACAGCCGCTGTCACCCTGGATCAGCACACCGATGCCCTGCACGTCCACCAAGCAGCCATGTACCAGCATGTTCGGGGCAAAGGCCCACTCCAGCTTGATGGTGGCCGTATTGAGAAACTTCATCGTCATCATGTTCGTCTGGAACACGGAGATGCCCGCGCTGTTGGCGATCTCGATCAACTCGTCCCCGATGCGATGGCTGCGGGCGATCACCAGGCAGGGAATGTCCCAGGAGCAGAGCTGGCTGAAGCGGGCCGCGCGCAGCTTTGGATCCAGGCCCTCAAGGAAGGAGTGCTCCGAGTTGCCGATAACCTGCACACGCTTGTAGGCGAAATACGTGAAAAAGCCCGAGAGGGCCAGGCCTGGGCGGTTGACCGAGGGTTCGCTGATCTTGCGGGCAAAGCCCACATCGCTGCCCACCAGCTTCAACTTGAGCGATTTCTCGTTCACACGGAAGAACTCCTCCACCGTCACCGAGGACGGGCGCTTGATCTTGGGAGTGGGCGGCATGGGGCGACATTACGCGAAGCCTCTCTGCGACGGCAACGAAAAACCAACTCGCACTGGAAAACAGTCCCCGATCGGCTAAAACATCCACCCCCTGACGCCGCAGCCTGCGGTACTCGCTCTTTTCCACCCCTCCCATGCCTCGCAAAAAGGAATCCGTCTTCGACTCCGTGGAGTCTGTCATCGCAGACATTCGCGCTGGCCGCATGGTCATCGTCACCGATGACGAGGACCGCGAAAACGAGGGCGACCTGATCTGCGCGGCGGAAAAGATCACTGCGGAGATGGTGAACTTCATGGTGCGGCAGGGCGGCGGCATGCTGTGCGTGCCCGTCTCGCTCGAAATCGCCCAGCGCCTCAATCTGGCCAGCATGGTGCCGGAAAACCGCGAAGCCTTCCGCACCGACTTCACCGTCACCGTGGATGCCGCCCAAGGCATCTCCACCGGCATCAGCGCCGCTGACCGCACCCGCACGATCCGCCTGCTCGCTGATCCAAAGAGCACCGCCGCAGATCTGGTGCAGCCCGGACATATCAATCCACTCGTTGCCAAACCCGGTGGCGTCCTCCGCCGTGCCGGTCATACCGAGGCCGCCGTCGATCTCGCCCGTCTCGCCGGTTTGCGTGAAGCTGGTGTGCTCATCGAGATCATGAACCCGGACGGCACCATGGCTCGTCTGCCCCATTTGAAGAAGTTTGCGAAGAAGCACGGCCTCAAGATGGGCAGCATCGCCGATTTGATCGCGCATCGCCGCCTGAGTGAGAAACTGGTCGAAAAAATCGAAGTCGTCGATATGCCCACCGACTTCGGCGACTTCAAATTGCATCTCTACAAGAGCAGCCTCGACGGCGTGCATCACATCGCCCTCGTCATGGGCGACATCACTCCTGACGAGCCGATACTCGTCCGCGTGCATAGCGAATGCCTCACCGGCGACATCTTCGCCTCACGTCGTTGCGATTGTGGCAGCCAGCTTCATGCCGCGATGCAGCACATCGCCAAAGCCGGGAAGGGGATCATCGTTTACATGCGCGGTCACGAAGGACGCGGCATCGGCCTGCATGGCAAGATCATGGCCTACAAGCTCCAGGAACAGGGGCTCGACACCGTCGAGGCCAACATCAAACTCGGCTTCCCCATGGACCTGCGCGACTACGGCATCGGTGCGCAGATCATCTCCGATCTCGGCGTGCGCAAAATCCTGCTCATGACCAACAACCCGCGCAAAGTCGTCGGGCTTGAAGGCCATAAGCTCGAAATCGTCGAGCAGGTCCCCGTCAAATCCACGCCCAAGCCCGAGAACGCCCGCTATCTCGAAACAAAGAAGAAAAAGATGGGCCACAAACTTTAGCCGCATGTCCAATTACGCCTCCAGCCGTCCGCGCCCAACCCAGGAGCCGGTCAACATCGCGATCGTCGCCTCCTTGTACAACAACCAGTTCGTCCAGGGCCTGCTCAATGCCGCCAAGGAAGAAATCGAGGTCATCGCCCCGAATGCCTCGGTGGATGTCTATCGTGTTCCCGGTGCCTTTGAGATTCCGGTGTGTGTCGAGCATGTCCTGCGTGGCAGCGCGCCTGATGCAGTCATCACTTTGGGCGTCATCATTCGCGGCTCCACCGAGCATGCCGATCTCGTCGGCGCTTCCGTCACCGATGCCCTGCAGCAGATGGCCGTCAGGCACTGCATCCCCGTCATTCATGAAGTGCTGCTCGTCAGCAGCGAGGAGCAGGCGGAGGAGCGCTGCCTCGGCGCCACCATCAACCGCGGCACGGAAGCCGCGCAGACCTGCGTCAAAATGATCAACCTGTTCGGCAAAATGAAGGCCAGCTTTGCCGGCGAACCCATCGACCACGCCTAACATCATGGGAAAACGCCGCGACGGCCGCGAAGCCGCCATTCAATTCCTGTTTTCCAGAGATCTCCAAGGTGAGCAGAAGCCGGAGGACGCCGAGGCGTTCTGGACGCTGCATAGCGCGAAGGCATCCACGCGCGCCTATGCCGAAAGCCTCATCAAGGGGGTCATTGATCATCAAGACGAGATCGATGCGCACATCATGAGTCTCGTCCAAAACTTCCGGCTCGAGCGCCTCGCCGCCGTGGACCGCAACGTGCTCCGTGTGGCCTCCTACGAGCTGCTGTACTGCCTGGATGTGCCCGCGCCCGTCATTCTCAACGAGGCCATCGACATTGCCAAGGCTCTCAGTGCCGGCGAATCCGGCTCCTTCGTCAACGGCGTGCTCGACAAGCTGGCCCGTGCGTTGCGCAAGCCGGGCGACATCTCACATTCCAAATCTCCAATCTCCAATCCTGAGTAGATGGCCGGTTTCTTCAAATCACTCCTCCAGCGCTTTACCAAGCCCGACATCGACTGGGACGAGCTGGAAGCATCCCTCGTCGCCGGTGATCTTGGGCCGCGTCTGGCCCTGCAGATCGTGAATGATCTCAAATCACGCCAGCGCACTCTGCATGGGGCCGATATCGTGCAGGTGACACGCGAGCATGTGCGCCAAATCCTGCCGGAAACGGTTCCTGGCATCGAACCCATCGCTGGAAAGCCGAAAGTGCTGCTGATCGTCGGCGTGAACGGCACCGGCAAGACCACCAGCACCGCCAAACTCGCCCACATCCTCCATCAGCGCGGCCACAAGGTCGTTCTCGCCGCCGCCGACACTTTCCGTGCCGCCGCCGTCGAGCAGCTCACCGTCTGGTCCGAGCGCTTGAAGATCCCGCTCGTTAAAGGTCCGCCCAACGGCGATCCCGCCTCTGTCTGCTTTGAGGGCTACGAGCTGGCGCTCAAAACGCAGGCTGATTTCCTCATCTGCGACACCGCCGGACGGTTGCACACCAAGCACAACCTCATGGAGGAGCTGAAAAAGATCCGTCGCATCCTCGGCCGCAAGGACGACACATCCCCCCACGAGGTGCTGCTCGTCGTCGATGCCACCACCGGCTCCAATGCGCTCCAGCAGGCCCGCGAGTTTCACAAGGCCATCCCGCTCACCGGTGTCATCGTCACCAAGCTCGACGGCAGCGGCAAAGGCGGCATCCTCGTCGCCATCCAGCAGGAACTCGCCATCCCCACCCGCTTTGTCGGCCTCGGTGAGCGAGTGGAAGATTTTCAGCCGTTCGACTCGAAACGATTTGTTGAAGAACTGCTTTGATCACCCCAAGAAACAACTTGGCGATTGAGTCGGTTTTCCGCTACGTACCACTGCCCTTGTTTTCAATTCTCATTTATCCAGGAGGAAATCATCCGTGAAGTTCAAATGCCCCACATGTGACATGCAGCTCAAGGCCGAGCCTGAAATGGCCGGTAAAATCGTCCGCTGTCCCGGCTGCAACACCAAGCTGAGCATTCCTGCCAGCGCTGCCACTCCGCCGCCGCCCTCCGGCCTGCCAGCACCTTCGGGACTGCCGGCTCCCAGCGGTGTGACGCCACCCTCGACGGATAACGACGCCTTTGGGGCCGAATATGAGCATGGTGCCACCTCACCAGAACAACAACACTCCGACACACCCGTCAGTGAACATCGCGGCGAGCGCGGAGGCTGGGAGGAAATCGATCCGACGAATCCAAGCGGCATCCTGAGTTTCAGCATCGGCTTCGTCCTGTTCCTGGCCTGGGTGGGCATTCTGTATCCGTTCCAGGCACCCGAGAGCGTCTCTCCGGCTGAATACACCGGCATGCAGTTTGTGGCCTCGCTGTTCTTCAAGCACATGGCGGTGAGCTTCATGAACACGCTCTTCTTCACCTGGGCGATGTCGATCCTGTATTTGAAGTGGCAGAAGCTCAAGCATCAACGCAAGGCGCTGCTGCTCGACGTGCTGCCGTGGGAGATGGGTGCGGAGATCAACCGCGACAATGTGGGCGGCTTTATCGACAACCTCTACAAGCTGCCACGCAGCCTGCGCGACAGCATGATGGTGAACCGCATGCGCAAGGCCTTGGAACTCTTCGAGGTGAAACAGAATGCGGGCGATGTATCGAGCATGCTCTCCAGCCAGTCGGACATCGACGGCATGCGCATCGGCGGCAGCTACGCGCTGCTTAAAGCGTTCCTGTGGGCGATCCCGATCCTGGGCTTCATCGGCACGGTCATCGGTCTGTCCCACGCTATCGGCGGGATGAACTTTGGCAACATGACCGATCTGAAACAGGTCACCGCCACACTGGGCGAGGTGACCGGCGGTCTCGGCACCGCGTTCGACGCGACCCTGCTCGGCCTCGTGCTGGCGATGACGCTGAACTTCCCGCTGAACACCATGATGAAGGCGGAGGATGACTGCCTCAACGACATCGACGCATTCTGCAATGAAGTGCTGCTCCCGCGCCTCAATGACGGCGGCAGCATTGCCGGCGGGGAAACTTCCGGAATCATGGAGACGCTGGTCAAGGCCGTGGCGGCCGCCCAGAAAGACTTCCTGGTCGATCTCAACGCGCTTTCAAAGCAGGTCAAAGAACAGGCCGACAACCTGGACAAACGCGCCGCAGCGCACCAGGAGCGCGTCGATGCCGAGTTCGCCACCGCCCTCAACCGCATGCGCGACGATCTGACCAACGCCGTGAAGGACAGCGTCAAGACGACCACGGACTACACACGTGCGCTCGCCAGCGGCATCCAGTCTTTGAACACGCTGCTCTCCGATCTGGGCGGCAAGCAGATCATGATTCACCAAGTCAAAAAGAAGGGCTGGTTCAGTTGATCATGTGACACCCGGCCCCGTTTCCACTCCTGAATTGCCATGGCAAAGCGCCGTCAAGCCGCCAAAGACGAGATCCTCCTGGTCCCGTTCCTGGACATCCTGTGCTCGCTCATCGGCGTGCTGATCCTCATCATCGTCGTGCTCTGTGTCTCGCAGACGCAGCAGACGGAGGGGCGCACGGAGGAGGATATTAAGATGGCGCAGGATGCCAAGCGCATGCGCCAGGAGATCGTGGAAAACAAGGCGCAGGAGATCGTGGTCAAGGAGAAGCTCGCCACTCTCGAAGAACTGCAGAAACAGATCGATGAAAAAGAGCAGCGCTTCATCAAGCTGCGCAAACTGCTCTCCACCTCCAAGGACATCCAGGAGGCGAACCTCAAGATCAGCCAGCAGATGCAGAAGGAGCTGGACGACCTGATGCTGGAAATCGAAGGCATGAAAAAGCAGCAGGTCGAGAGCAAGAAAGAGATCGCGACGCTGATGGCCGAGCTCAAAAAGCGCGATGTGCCGGCGGACAAAAAAATTCCGCCGGTGGTCGTGCAGCCTTCAGGCAGCGGCATGGCCGAGGACACCAAGGTTTATTTCGTCGAGGCCAGCGGCAGCGGTTTGAAAGTTCTCGGGGCCTGGGGGGAGGACTACCGCCTCAGCGCCACCGCCGAGGTTGTCGTCGCCGACGTGGCCTACAATCACTTCCTCACCGAGGTGGCGAAGAATCCCAAAGCGCTCGTGCTGTTTCTCATTCGAGACGACGGGCAGGGTGCCTTCAACAACGGAGCCGGCCGGGCGGAGAACGAATACAAGGTACGTGTGGGCAAGCTGCCCATCCCCGGACGCGGCGTGCTCGATCTCGCCATGTTTGACAAATATCGCGGCAAAGTTCCGCCCCCGCCAGCCGCACCCCCGCCCGCAACTCCCCCTGAGGTGCCGAAGAAAACCACCTGACCACCATGTCGAAACGCAAACACGAGGAGCAGGAACTGCCGTTCGTCGCTTTGATGGACACCATGACGAACGTCGTCGGCGTACTCATCATCGTGCTCGTCATGGTCGGTCTCAGCGTGGCCAGCGCTGTCAAGAAAGTCCTCTCTGACCTGCCGCCCGTCACGCCGGAGGAACTTCAGAAAATCGTCGAGCAGGTCAAAGAGCTGCCCAAGCTCGAGACTCCGGAGGAGGTCGAGAAAAAGAAGCAGCAGGCCGAAACAGACCTGAAAAAAGCCATCGAGGACCTCAAGACCGTCGATACCTCCGATCTGCAGGCGAAGATGAAGTTCATGGATCTGGATGTCTTCAAGAAGCAGCTCGAGGAACGCAAAAAGGAGCGGGAGCTCAGCAAAACTGAGACCGACAAGATCCTGACCGAGGTGGAACGCCTCAAGGCATTGCTCGATCAGACGCCCGAGTTCAAGCCGCCGCCTCCAACGTACGTTCGCCTCCCCAATCCGCGTGCCTATCCCGAAAAGCCGGTCGAAACGCGCATCCTCGTCGCCAAGCAGGGCGTGATCAGCTTCAATCAGACCAAATTCCTCCAGCCCATTCTCGATGGCATGGAAAAGGTGAAATCGCAGTTGGAATACCAGAAGGTGGAATACCCGCTCTTTGCCAAACTGCTCGAAGGCATCCTGGGTTCGCCTGCGAACGCACAGAAGGCCTGGCCGGAGATCGCCGGACTGGTCGATCGTGTGCAAATCGAGCATTCCGCACAGGGTTACAAGGCGCTGTCTGATGCAGGCATCGTTCCCACGAAACAACTGCTCGCCGCGCTCGCCGACATCGCCGTGCCCACACGTCAGACCGTGCCTGTCGTTGCCGAGGCCGTCGCCGCTGCTGCCAAAGGCGATGTTTCCAAGTGGGTGAAACTCGAGCCCTCTCGTGATCCATTGAAGCCCGTGATCAAAGCCACCGCTGCTGCGGGCAAGATCACCTTCTCCTGGGGAACGAACACACAGGAGGTCAAAGCCAATCCCAAGGATGTCGCCGGCTACTTCCTCGATCTCGGCAAGCTCAAGGGCATCGAGGATGCCAGCAAGGCACGCACCATCTACGATGCCACCCGCATCCAGGCCCTGCTCCAGCGTGCCGCCACCAACCCGCTCATCGCCGGCTCCTACGCCTTCGAGCCGAAGATCCTTCCCGCCGCCAGCCTCGTGCAGCTCGCCCTCACGCCGAAAGGCGGTGGTGGCGAAACCATCGAGGCCATGAAGCAGCCGAACTCCGCCTACATCCGCCTCATGCGCGACATCAAGGCCGATCCCAACGGCGTTGCCATCTTCCAGGTCATGCCGGATGCCTTCGAAGCCTATCTCGAAGCCCGCAAAATCGCCGATGAAGTCGGTGTCGCCGCCACCTGGGAGTTCCTCGCCAAGCTCGACCTCGCTTTGAACATTCCCGGTTACGAAGTGCAGCGTCTGGCGCCTTCCGCGGTTCGCACCGGGGCTGGAGTCCCTGCCGCAGTGACCATCGCCCCACCGAAACGCTCGCTGGATTGATCATGTGGCTTAGCCGAGCTGCAGCGCTCCGCCTTCGCACAGCTCCTTCTTCCCGAAGGTCTGCAAATCATGGCCCATGGCATGCGCGACGGACATCCACAGGCGGTTGTGCGCGGCTTTGTCGAATTTGAGGCTGCGGCCCATTTTGAAGCCGAAACCGCCGCCGACCATGACGTAGGGGATGTTGTCGAGCGTGTGGCTGTTGCCTTTGCCGAGTTCGTTGGTCCAGACGAGCAAGGTGTTATCGAGCATGCTGCCTTCGCCAGATGGTTCGGGTGTTTCGCTGAGACGCTTCGCCATGTAAGCGAACTCACCCGCGAACCAGGTGTTGATCTTCATCAGTTTCTCGTAGCTGTCCTTTTTGTCGTCAGGATCGTGCGAGAGGCTGTGGTGGCCTTCCTCGACGCCGAGCCAGCGCATCTGCGCCATGCCCACGCTGCGCATGTATTGCAGTGTCGCGACGCGGGCCATGTCGTTGGCGAGTGAATTGACCAGGAGGTCGATCTGAATGCGGCTGATCTGCGGCGTGTTGTCGTTCACGAGTTCGATGCTCGGATCGACCTGCGGCACGGGATGGCTGAGCTTGCCCTGCTTGTCCGCCTCAACCAAATCCTGCTCCAAACCGCGCACAAGCGTCATGTGCTGGTCCAGCAGCGCCTTGTCGCGGGCGCTGAGCTTGGAGGACACGCGCTTCAAGTCCTCGCGCACGTCATCGAGGATGCTCACGAGGCTCTCCTTGTCTTTCATCTTGCCGTAAACCTTCTTCAGCACCTGATGCGGATCATCAATGGGCGCGACGGGCTGATTCCCGCCCGCATAACTCATGCGTGTCCATGGATCGGCACGCTCCGGCACTGCCACGCCGAATTCGAGCGAGCCGAAGCGCGTTTTTGTCTCCGCACGGCGCTGGAGGAAGTTCTTTATTTCCTGGTCGATGGAGATGTTGCTGGCCCAGCCCGCCGGATTGCCACCGCCGCCCATGATATTGCCTTTGAGCAGCTCATCGCAGGTGAGGAGGCAACTCATTCCGCGCATGTGGCTGTCGCCATCGCCCTTCACTTTGTTGGCGATGCCATGCAGGATCAGCATGCGGTCTTTGAAGCTCTCCAGCGGCTTCAAGATCGTCTTGAAGCTGAAATCCGCGCCTTCTTGATCTGGCCAGAACTCATTCGGCAACGTGCCGTTCGGCGAGAACATGATCACCAGCCTCTGACGCTTCTGCGGCGCGGGCGCGCCCGTGATGCTTGGCAGTCCGGCGAGGAACGGCAGCGCCCCGGCGGAGATGCCGAGGTCGCGGAGGAATTGACGACGATGGAGGTGTTTCATGGGGGGTGAAACTGCTACGAGCCGGAGGCGCTCATCTTGCGCTCAAGGCGGTGTGTGATGGCGAACTTACGGCAGCGTTTTGGCTTCCAGTTCCTTGATTTGAATGTGACGGTATTCCATCACGCCACGATCCCCTTCGAGGCCGATGGGGCCGGTGGCAGGCAGCGCGAGAGCGGCTTCGAGGACTTCACCATTGCAGGTGCAATGAGCCACGCCGTCCTTCACCTCGACGACCATCTGGTTCCACTCCTGCGGCTTGTACTGCTTCAGATCTTTGTAGGGACCAGCCACAAGGTAGTCACGACATTGAAGCTGTGGCTTGCGGATGAAGACGCCGCTGTCGGCATTCACGCTGGCGCGAAATTCGAGCTTGAGCACAAAATTCTTCGGAAACTCAGCCACCGTGTAAATCTGCCCGGTGAGCTTGTCCGCCTCCGTGGGAAAGGTGACTGCGATGGCACCGTCCTTCACGATGTAGCGGCCCGCGTCTGCCGCCTCGGTCTTGCCATCGTGCTTTTCCAGGATCGCGCCCGGATTCGGCTCGTCCTTCTTGGTCTTCGCGCGGAAGCACCAGCCGGTGAGGTCTTTGCCGTTGAAGAGCGAGGTGAAGCCGGCTTCCGGCGTCCAATCTTCGGCGTGCAGGGTGGAAACGGCGAGGGCGAGGAGGAGGGCGATGTGTTTCATGGTTGGGTGGTGTGTTACTTGGCGACGATGGTGAATCCTTCCTTGCTGTCCTTGATGAGCCAGCCGGCGGCTTCGAGCTGCTTTCGCAACGTATCCGCCGTGGCCCAGTCTTTCGCCTGTTTGGCATCCCAGCGCTGTTGAGCGAGCGCTTGGATGTCGGCAGGGACTTCAGCCGTGGATTCTTCAGCAACGGGCGGAAGGATGATGCCGAGCGCCTGAAGCATGAAATGCAGGCCGTTGCGCGTGGCGGCGGCTTCTTCGGGCGAGAGGGCGGCAGGCTTGAGTTTGTTCAGCGTGCCGAAGATGGAGCCGAGGGCGCCGGGAACGTTGAGGTCTTTGAGCAGCGTTTCCCAGGCGTCCTGGAAAAGACCTGGAGACTCGGAGATTTGGAGACTTGGAGATGAAGCCGCGAGAGCCTTGTCAACTTTCGCCAGTTTTTGCAGTGCCTGACGCGCGGAGTCGAGGCTGTGCATGGTGAAGTTCAGCGGCGCTCGATAGTGGCCGTAGATGAGGACGTAGCGCACTTCAACAGCGCTGTAGCCGCGTTGGGCGAGGTCTTCGAGCGTGTAGAGGTTGCCGAGACTCTTGCTCATCTTGCCGCCATCGACCATGAGGTGCGCGACGTGCATCCAGTGATGCGCAAAGTGCCCATGCGTGCTGCAGCAGCTCTGCGCGATCTCGTTTTCGTGATGCGGGAAGATCAAATCGACCCCGCCGCTGTGGAGGTCGAAATCCTCACCGAGGTATTCGAGAATCATGGCGCTGCACTCAAGGTGCCAACCGGGACGGCCTTCGCCCCACGGGCTGGGCCAGAAATTGGCGCCGTCTTCGGGCTTGCGGGCCTTCCAGAGGGCAAAGTCGGTGAGGGAATCCTTCGTGTACTCGTCGCTGTCCGTCGCGCTGGCCGCTTCGCTGGCTCCGAGACGCAGTTCGCGGTCTTCGAGGTGGCTGAGCTTGCCGTAGTCCTTGAACGACGAGACACGGAAATACACGCTGCCATCTGCGGCGGCATAGGCGTGGCCGTTGGCGATGAGTTTTTCGATCATCGTGATCTGCTGCGAAATGTGCGCCACGGCGCTGGGCTCAATGTGCGGGCGCAGCAGGTTCAGCGCATCACAATCGGCATGAAACTTCTGTGTCCAGCCACGCGTGAAGTCGGTAAGCGATTGTCCCGCCTTCTGCGAGTCGCGGATCGTTTTGTCGTCCACGTCGGTGATGTTGCGCACATGCAGGGTAGGGGTGCCGGACGCCTCAACGACACGGCGCATGACGTCCTGGGACACGAAGGTGCGGAAATTACCGATGTGTGCCGGGCCATAGACCGTGGGGCCGCAGCAGTAGAAACGCAGCGTTTGGCCGTCGAGCGGTGTCACTTCGCGGTCGGTGCGGGTCAGCGTGTCGTGGAGGGTCAGATGGGTGGGCATGCGGGCGGAGGAGAATGGCAAGCAAAGGGCGAAGGGCAAAGGACAAAGAGAGCCGGTGGATCGGTGCGGAGGAATCCCTTCGCTCTCCGCCCTTGGCACTTTGCTTCAAGGCATCACTTGCTCTTTGCGCCGTGGGCCGTATTCTGGTCCTCTCCAAAACGGGGGCGTACTGGTTTCGACGGGTAGCCTTAGTTCGGAGCTGCATGCCGAGGATGATTCGTTGGCCTCGTTAATAACCGGATCAAAAACACAAATGCAAACTCTAACGAGCTAGCACTCGCGGCTTAAGCCCCGCGACATCCTTCAGGCGATGTCTGGTAGCCTGAATGATGCCACTACCAGGCTGGTTTGGCGGCCGGGCGACCGGGTCACAAACGAGATCAAACAGGACGCTGGGTGAAGAGTAGGCTGTCTCACGCCGCCTCCCACCGAGACCAAACATGAGACTGAGCATGGAGACGCTACGGGCAACGGTTATTCGGACAGGGGTTCAACTCCCCTCGCCTCCACCATTTTCAGATCTCGCGATGCCATTCAATCAAGGCTCCGAGACGACAGACCCAGCCAACTGGCGTCGTCTAAAGGTGGAGCAATTTTTGCGATGAAGTTTCCTGTCCAAAATCTGCGCCTCAAGACCTTTTTCTGTCATGAACCAGCCTCCCCTCGTTCCTCACCACGAACTCCTCACCAACCGCCGTGACGTCCTCCGCCGTGGCGGTGCAGGCTTTGGCGCGCTGGCGCTCTCGGCACTCATGGGCGAATCGCCGCTCATGGCCGCGCTGGGTGACACAGGTGGCAAGCCGGGCACGCCGCAGGCATCGAAGCTTGCTCACAAGGCGGGCAAGGCGAAGAGCGTGATTTTCCTCTTCATGGAGGGTGGGCCGAGTCACATAGACCTGTTTGACCCGAAACCACTCCTCCGCCAACTCGCCGGGCAGTCGTTGCCAGACAGCTTCGGCACCGTCATCACGGCGATGGGCGAAAGCCGCGCGCCACTCCTCGCTGACAAGCGCGAGTGGAAGCAGCACGGCCAGAGCGGCCTGTGGATCTCCGACTGGCTGCCGCACACCGCGCAACTGGCCGACGACCTCTGCGTCGTCCGCTCCTGCGTTTCCAATGGCATCAATCATGCCGGCGGCGTGTGCCAGATGAACACCGGCAGCATCTTTGGCGGTCGTCCATCGCTCGGCTCCTGGGTGAACTACGGCCTTGGCACCGAAAACCGCAACCTGCCTGCCTTTGTCGTCATCAAGGACACCGAAACGCAGGTCGTGAACGGCGTGCGCAACTGGGGCTCCGGCTTCATGCCCGCGACTTATCAAGGCGTCGAGTTCGAGGGCGGCACGACACCGATCTCCAACCTCGCCACGCCCAAAGGCATCTCTGAAGCACGTCAAAAAGGCAAACTCGGTTTCCTCAACAAGTTGAACCGCGATTTCGGCGGCACCCGCACCGACAACACGGAACTCGACGCCCGCATTCGCGCCTACGAGCTGGCCTTCCGCATGCAGTCCGAGGCGCCCGAGGCTGTCGATCTCCGCGGCGAATCCGAAGCGATCAAACAACTCTACGGTATCGACGACCCGAAGACAGAAGTCATGGGCCGCAACTGCTTGTTGGCGCGTCGCCTCGTGGAGCGCGGTGTGCGCTTCGTCCAACTCTACCACGGCAGCGGCAGCAAGTGGGACGCGCACGACAAGATCGAAGCCAACCACACCAAATACTGCGGTGAGCAGGACAAGCCCGTCGCTGGTCTCTTGCGCGATCTCAAATCCCGCGGACTGCTTGATGAAACGCTAGTCATCTGGGGCGGCGAGTTCGGCCGCACGCCGATGAGCGAGAAAGGCGACGGCCGCGACCACAACCCCACCGGCTTCACCATGTGGATGGCAGGCGGCGGCGTCAAAGCCGGCACCACCATCGGCACCACCGACGACCTCGGCCTCCGCGCCGTCGAGGACAAACTTCACGTCCACGACCTGCACGCCACGATTCTCCATCTCATGGGCATCGACCACACCCGCCTCGTTTACACCCACAAAGGTCGCCCAGAACGAATCGACATGAACGAGGGGAATCCGTACACCAAGATCAGGGCGTAGCAGAAAATCAGTCGTGAGCCAACGAATGACGGACTTTCCCTTGCGGCAGGCGTAGGAGATGCCAATTCATCGTCATTCATGAACACAACTTGGGATGTCATCATCATCGGCGGCGGGCCTGCGGGATCGACGGCGGCCTCCACATTGCGTCAGGCGGGCCGGAAGGTGCTCGTTCTGGAGAAGGAAAAGTTTCCGCGTTTTCACATCGGCGAGTCCTTGTTGCCCTACAATCGCGCTGTCTTTGAAGATCTGGGCGTGTGGCCGAAGATCGAAGCCGCAGGCTTCATGGTGAAGCGCGGTGCGCAGTTCTGGATGGGCGACGGTTCTATCCGCACCCGGCTGAATTTTTCCCAAGGCTCCTTCACCGAGTTCCCCGAGTCCATCCAGGTCGAGCGTGCGAAGTTTGATGACATCCTGCTCCGCCATGCCGAGGAGCTTGGCGCGGAGGTGCGCGAGGAGGCGCTCGTCACCGAGCATCGCATCGAAAAGGATCGTGTTACGATCAAGTTCCGTACCAAGGACGGCAGCGAGCACGAGGCGCAGGCCGCGTTCCTCGTCGATGCCAGCGGTTTGACCAACTTCACCGCCAATCGAGAAAAACTTCGCGACTACTATCCGGGCCACAAAAAGATCGCGATCTTCGGCCATTACAGCGGCGTGCAAATGACCGAGGGCGAGGAAAAAGGCGACATCCTCATCATCCGCCGGAAAAACTCATGGTTCTGGATGATCCCGCTGGAGGATGACAAGACCAGCGTCGGCCTTGTATTGGACCAGGCGGACTTCAAGGCGCTGAACATGGCCCCCCAGGCCGTTTTCGATGACGCCGTGCTCACGACCAAGACCGTGCAGGATCGCATGATCAACGCCAGGTCGATCTCGCAAGGCCATGTGCTCAGCGACTTCTCCTATACGAACCGCAAGCTCGTCTCCGACCGCGTCGTGCGTGTGGGGGACGCTTCCGGCTTCATCGACCCCATTTTCTCCAGCGGCGTCATGCTCGCCATGTCCAGCGGACAGCGCGGCTCAAAAGTCGTGCATGCCGCGCTCACCGCTGGCAAGACGATGACCTTTGCCATGCGCCACTATGAATGGTCCACGCGCAGGAATGTGAGCCGCTTCTGGCAGTTCATCGAAAAATTCTACACCAAGCACTTCGCGCAGCTTTTCTTCCAGCCCAGCAACAAGTTCCGCATGGTCTGCGCCATCAACTGCGCACTTGCAGGCCGCACTCGCATGTCCTTCGCCACCTGGTGGCGTCTGCGCATCTTCTTTGCCCTCGTGTGGCTTCAGAAGCGTTTCTCGCTGGCGAAACCCATCGAGATCGGCTGAGGACGTCGCTATATGGAGCGCGAGTGTGTCGAAGACCACTCGCCACTTGGGCGGACGTGGGCGATGGAGCTTGTCGTCACCGTACAGTCGTGCGATGCGGCAGGAGAGTCAGGCGAGTAGAATACTCGCGCTCCTACTTCAACTTCACCCGCAACATCGGCGCGGAGCGGGTGTCGTTCTCCTTCGTGGCAAAGGCATGCACGAGGCCGCTGTCGGCGGTTTCATCGGTTTCGCGGCAGAGGATGAGCGTGGCGATCTGATTCGTGTCGGCGGCGAGGAAATCAGCGAGGTCTTTGCCGCGCAG
The DNA here is from genome assembly GCF_034366625.1 of Prosthecobacter sp. Taxonomy (NCBI): domain Bacteria; kingdom Pseudomonadati; phylum Verrucomicrobiota; class Verrucomicrobiia; order Verrucomicrobiales; family Verrucomicrobiaceae; genus Prosthecobacter; species Prosthecobacter sp. The sequence continues at coordinate 64,398 of NZ_JAXMIH010000024.1, read as the reverse complement.
CTTGCGCGTGCCGCGGTTGATGCCCTGGGCGATCTCGAATTTGCCGAGCAGTTTCACTTTCCCAGCGGCTGGCAGATGCCGATCTGGCTGCTCGGGATCATGCGCGGGGGCGTTTTGCCAGCTCAGGCCGTTTTCCTCCCAGAGATCCACGCTTTCGTCGAGCACGCCATACACGGCGAAGGTGCTGTCCGGCACGAAGCTGGCAAAGCCAAGCTCGCTCGGCTCGATGGTGAGCACCAGCTCGGCGTCCTCGATCTGGCGACCGGCAAACTTGCTCAAATCGAAGGCGATGTAGCCTTTGCGGTTCAGCTCGATTTTTTCCCCGCTGTGCTTCACACGAATGAAGGGATGCTTGCCGAAATCGGTGGGCGTTTTGCTGGTGGGCTGGATGTAGCTGTCCTTGCCGCGACCAAACGCGGTGGTGATGGCCTGCCAGCCGTCGCCCGCGTCGAACACGCTCGTCGGCTGCCAGCGGCTCGGCTCGGTGCCATCGCCGCTGCTGGGATTGAGCTGGCTTTTCGACCAGCCACGATCCATGCCCTGGCCTTTTTCGAGTTTCTTCGATCCGCTGGCATTCTTGTCCTCCACTTCAACGAGACCTTCAAGCACACGCACCATGTACTTGCCGTCCTCGTCGGCGCTGAGGCCAAACTTCGTGCCCCAGTCGATGACTTTGGCGTCTTTGGTGTCGATGCTGAAGCCCTTCGCCTGAGGCGGCACCTCGGCGATGAGCGTGCCACGGCGCAGCTTGCAGTTCATTGCGTCGAGTACTTCCACTGTCGCGGGCGCTTCAAGAACGAGTTCCGCGCCGCTGTCAAAGCGCACCACGGCCAAGCCTTCGATCAAATCGAGCACGCCCGGTTTCAACCGCGCACCTTCCACTGTCGGTAGGCTGCTGCCAGCCCACTGGCACTGCTGGGAACGAATCAACGTCGCAACGGTGCCGTCACGGCTGTTTTGCAGCCAGAAGATGCCAAAGGTGATGCACGCCGCTGCAGCCGCCGTGATGGCATGACGCCACCAAACTGGCCTCGCAGCCGGCTTGGCCTCGGAAACGGCCTGCGTGTGCCACGAGTCATCAAAACACAGCTCGGCACGCTGATGCAGCGCTTTGGCGAAAAAGGCACGTGCCTCGGCATTGTCGCGCAATTCGGCTTCGAGCGCTGAAATTTCCTCCGCGCTGAGTTTTTCGTCCGCATAGCGTTCGGACAGCTCCATCAGTCGAAATTGATCGGCAGGTTTCATGCTCAGGCTCCTTCCAGTTTGAGTTCTTTCTCCACGCAGGTCATGAGACTCATGCGAATGCGGCTCAAAGCGCGATAAACCGCCCCCGCCGTGCTGCGGATGCGCTCGGCCACGCCGTCGATTTCCAGGTCTTCGTAGTAGCGCAGCGTCACGAGCTGGCGATGCGCGGCGGGCAGCTTCGTCACGCAGATGCGGAGGGCATCGCGGCGGCGATCACCGCTGTCGCTTAGCTTGGAGACTTCGTCGTGCAGCAGTTCCAGGATTTCATCACTCAGCGGCGTCGCTTCACGCTTCTTCTGACGGCGATGCGTCAGCACCTGATGAAACGCCGTCTTCCGCGCCCAGGCCAGGAAGTTCGTGCCCGTCTCGAATTGATCGAAGCAGCGCCACAGAATCATCTTCGTCTGCTGCAGGATGTCATCCGCGTCATGCGGCTGCGGCACCATGCTATAGACATAGACGCCCAGCGCACGGTCATGGTGCGTGAGCAGTTCGAGGAATTCCTGGGTGCGGTCGGTGTCAGGCATGGCGTGGAAACATCGCGGAAGCGGCGGTCGTACTCAAGAGGTCGCTGCGGAGGGGCTTTGGACAGAAAAAATCATGTCCAAAAGGTCCTATGCGGCACACTCTATTGCCAGAACCATGATCCGAGCCTTTTTCCTCCTCTCCGCCACTGCCGCCGTCGCCGCCCCGAATGCGGAGTCGCTCAAGTTTTTTGAGAAGGACGTGCGGCCGTTGCTGGTCGAGTCCTGTCACGAATGTCATGCTGCTCAGAAACACAAAGGCGGCCTGCGCCTCGACAACCTGCCCTACATCCTGCAAGGCGGTGAAAGCGGCCCGGCCATCGTGCCGCATAAGCCAGATGCCTCGCTGCTCATCAAGTTGGTCAATTACGAAGATCCCGACATGGAAATGCCACCGGATGGCAAGCTCAGCTCGGAGAAGATCGAGATTCTCAAGAAGTGGATCGCCATGGGTGCCCCCTGGCCCGAGGCAGAAGTCGCGGCGGCCAAACCAGCGCGCAAACCCGGTGACATCACCGAGGACGACAAGAAGTGGTGGTCCTTCGTGCCGGTGAAGTCACCGCCCGTGCCGCAATCGAAAGCCGCATCACCGATTGATGCCTTCGTGCAGACCAAGCTCGCCGAGAACGGTCTCAAGCCTTCACTAGCGGTCGATCCTGTGTCGTTTATCCGTCGAGCCACCTTTGATCTCACGGGCATGCCACCCACACCTGAAGAAGTGGAAGCCTTCGTGCATGAGTCCTATGCGACCAAGGGTTCCCCCGAGGCCAATGCGAAGCTGATCGACCGTTTGCTCGAATCTCCGCGTTACGGCGAGCGCTGGGCGCAGCATTGGCTTGATCTCGTGCGCTACGCGGAAAGCGAAGGCTACCGCCTCGATGCGTATCGTCCGAATGTGTGGCCGTATCGCGATTACGTCGTGCGCTCGCTCAACAACGACAAGCCGTATGACCAGTTCGTGCGCGAGCAGATCGCGGGTGACGAGATGCTTTACGCGCAGGGAAAAACGGTGCCGCAAACCGCTGACGATCTCGATTTGCTCACCGCGACCGGCTTCTTGCGCCACACGATCTACGAATACAACCAGCGTGACTCCGAGGGTCAGTGGAAGCTCATCATGAACGAGGTCACTGATGTGACCGCCGATGTCTTCATGGGCGTCAGCGTGCAGTGCGCGCAGTGCCATGACCACAAGTTCGATCCCATCCTGCAAAAGGACTACTACCGCCTTCAGGCCTTCCTCTCGAACATCACCTGGGCGGAGGACAAGCCCTTCGCCACGCAGGCGCAAATCGACGACTACAACACGCAGCTCAAAATCTGGGAAGAGGCCACGAAGGAGCCGCGTGCCGTGATCGACGCTATCGTTGAACCGAAAATTGTCGGCTCACAAAAGAGCGCGATCACCAAGTTTCCCGAGGAAATCCAGGCCATGTTCGCCAAGTCACGCGAGCAGCGCACGCCTTATGAAGAACAGATCGTCCAGCTCGCCGGTCGTCAGGTCTATTATGAGCGCGAGCGCTACAAGGCGGACAAATTGAAGGAGCCCGAGGCCACGCAGTATCGCGAGGCAAAAGCCAAGATCGCTGAATCCGATCACCTCAAACCGAAGAACCTCATCCCCACGCTCGCCGTGGGTGAAACAGGCCCGCAGGCTCCCACGACGAAGTTTGTGACGCGTAAAGTCGGCGAAGTCACCACCACGCCCGGCTTCCTCACGATTCTCGACCCGAAGGACGCCAAAATCCCCGCGCCCAAGCCTGACGCGCTCACCAGCGGCCGCCGCACGGTGCTGGCGAACTGGCTCGCCAGCCCGCAGAACCCGCTCACCGCCCGCGTCATCGTGAACCGCGTGTGGCAGTATCATTTCGGCAAAGGCATCACCACGACGGCGAGCGACTTCGGCCGTCTCGGTGACAAACCTTCGCATCCCGAACTGCTCGACTGGCTCACCAGTGAGTTCATCAAGAGCGGCTGGAAATTGAAGACGCTGCACAAGCTCATCATGGCCAGCGCCACCTACCAGCAGAGCACCGCGAGCGACAAAGATGCGCTGCTCAAAGATCCCGAAAACCGCCTGCTCTGGCGCTACAGCCCGCGCCGTCTCGATGCGGAGCAGGCTCGTGATGCCATGCTCACCGCCAGCGGCGAACTCGATCTCACCATCGGTGGCGAAGGCGTGGAGAAGTCCAAGCCACGCCGCAGCCTCTACCTGCGCAAGATGCGCAACACGCCGGATGATTTCCTTGCCAGTCTCGACTCGCCGCCTGGATTCCAAAGCACGCCGGAGCGGCAGAGCACCACCACCGCCACGCAGAGCCTGCTCATGGTCAATGGCGACTGGCCGCTCGACCGCGCCCGCGCCATGTCGGCCCGCCTGACGAAGGAAATCCCCAAAGACGATGCCAAACGCGTCGCCAGCGCCTACGCGCTCGCCTTTTCACGTCACCCGACGAAACAGGAAGCCGCCGCGGCTCTCGCCTTCCTCAAATCCCAGCGCGCCATGCTTCAACGCGAGGCTCCACCGCCTCCGCCGGTCGCCACACCGCTTGCCGATGCACAGAAGTTCTTCGGTCCCAATCCCGCGGCGCGCACCACGAAGACCTTTCTGCTTCAACCCGGCACCGCGAATGAAAAACTGCGCGTGAACCTCGAAGGCAAGACCGAGGGCGATCAATTCGCCATCGAGGCCGTGGTGAAGCTCAATTCGCTCTATCCCGACGCCAGCGTGCGCACCATCGCCGCACGTTGGGACAACGACAAAACCAAACCCGGCTGGTCCCTCGGTGTCACGAGCGAAAAATCCGCCCACAAGCCGAACAACCTCATCGTCCAGCTCAGCGGTTCCGACTTCCAAGGCAGCCCCGCGTATGAAGTCGTCGCTTCCGGCCTCTTCATTCCAGTCGGCAAGCCCTACTACGTCGGTGCCAGCCTCGACAACCATCCCGCGCCCGGCCAGAACTTCGGCGGTACCGTCACCTTCTACGTCCGCGACTTGAGTGATCCCGCCGCCGCGATGCAAACCGTCACCGTTCCGCATCAAATCGTCGGCAGTTACATCAACAAAGACCGCGCTCTGTATGTCGGCGGTCGCGAGATCGACAAACGCAGCGTGTGGGACGGCGCCATCGCCCGCGTGGCTCTCCGCGCTGGCAAACTCGACGCCGGCAAGCTCATGAGCTGGACCGTGAACAGCGACCCCACCTGTATCGCCGACATCACCGCCGATCAAGCCGTCACCATGCTCAAAGCCCCCGCCGAAAGCCGTTGGGCCTGGGAAAGCAGCGCCGCGCCTACCAAGGCGAGCGGCGCGCTAGATCCGAACCGCGAAGCACTCACAGATCTGTGCCACGCGCTGCTGAACTCGAACGAGTTCTTCTATTTGCAGTAGGCGTTCGTGCTAGTTTTCAATTCGCTGGCGCTTCGATGGCGGGATCAATCTTTTTGAGAGCGGCCCAGAGCAATGGGTCTTCAGGGTGACCGTTGAAGAGAACTTTGCCTTCGGGTGAAAGCAGGATCATGCGCGGGATGGAATCGATCTCGAAGGCCTTGGTGTATGGGCGCTCGATGGGTTCGACGAGCCAGGGCAGGGTGGCGTTCTGTTCCTTGCGGATGCGCTCGGCGATGGACTCGGCGTTTTCATCGTCCTTGTTCATCGCGGCGACGATGACGCCGTGGGCGGCGAGTTTTTCGGCTTTCTTTTTGAGAGCAGGCATGAGGTTCATGCACGGGCCACACCACGAGGCCCAGAAGTCGAGCAGCAGGGCCTTTTTGCCGCCGAGCTGGTCATGCAACGTGGTGGCCTCGCCCATGGAGGTGGTGAGCGGGATTTTCAGATCGACGATGAGGCTGCCCATCTTGGATTCACGGCGATATTTTTCGATGGACTGGAGGAAGACCTGGGCCTGCTGAGGATTGAGCCAGATGGCTTCGAGGATGTTCTGTTTGAATCCGGCTTCATCCTTCGCCTCACCTGCTTTCAGCGCCTTGATGTAGGCGACGAAGGCTTTGACAGTCTCGACATTCGGCAGGGCGGCGGCGTTGGCAGAATCAAAACTGGCGGCGAGAATTTCGACCTCGGGCAGGATTTTCACGAGGAATTTTGTGTCCTGATGCCGCAGGCCCCAGACGAGCCTGGCCTCGATGACCTGTTGGCGTGGCACGCCGGCCTTGTTGGCCTCTTTGGCGAGCGCCTGCAGTTCTTCCTCGCTGGTTTCTTGGGCAAAGAGCCGTTGCAGCAGCGCCTTGGCACCTGCGGCGGCTTCCTCAGCGGGTGTGGCCTGGGCATGCAGGCTGATTTGGCTGAGGCAGAGAGTCAGGGCACAGATGAACGATTTCATATCAGATGAATCGTCTCGTTTTCATCGCGGGTGTCGAGCGGAAAGTCGCCTTCATCGTGATGGATGAAAGATGCCCGGCGCGGCGGGCGACTCCTGTGCCTCTCTCAACCATGAAACACACACTCACCCTGACTTGGATGCTCGCGGCGGCCACGCTCGCCGGAGCTGCGGACAACACACCGCCGGAAGGCTTCACGGCACTCTTCAACGGCAAGGATCTCTCCGGCTGGTATGGCTGGGGCACGCAAGATCCTACGGATCTCTGGAAAATGACGCCTGAAGAGCAGGCCGCCTACAAGAAGAAGTCCATCGACGGTGGTCTGACTGACGCGAAGGGCAATGACAAGGGGGATCACCTCAACGCGCACTGGAAGGTGGAGGATGGCCAGCTCGTCAATGACGGCAAAGGCTTGTACCTCACCACCGACAAGGACTACGGCGACTTCGAGTTGATGGTGGACTACAAGATGCTGCCGCTCGGCGATAGCGGCATCTACCTGCGCGGCATTCCGCAGGTGCAGATCTGGGACTTCACGGAGAAGGACGAAAAAGCCGTCGCGCTGGGCAAGCCCTTCGGCTCCGGAGGTCTTTGGAACAACAAGAACCCAGAAGGCAAGAATCCCCTCAAGCTCATGGACAAGCCCTTGGGCGAGTGGAACACCTTCCACATCAAGATGATCGGCGAGCGTGCGACCGTGACGTTCAATGGCGAAGTCGTGGTAAAGAACGCGGTGCTGGAGAATTTCTTCGCCAATCGCAAAGCGGGCTATCAGGCCTATGGCAAGGTCGCGCCGAAGGCGGAGGAGGCCAAGGCTCCCAACGGCTGGATGGTGGATCCGGCTTTCCCCAAGGGGCCGATCCAGCTTCAGACGCACGGCAGCGAGATCCGCTGGAAGAACGTGTTCATTCGCGAGATCCCTGCTGAGGAGGCGAACAAGACGTTGGCGAACAACGGGGCTGACGAAGGCTTCAAGGAATACATCAACGGCAAGGACCTGAGCAACTGGCAGGGCGCGGTGGAAAACTACGAGGTCAAAGACGGCGCCATCGTCTGCAAGCAGGGCAAGGGTGGCGATCTGCTGACCAAGGATGAATTCGAGAACGGCATCATCCGTGTGGAATTCAAGCTGCCAAAGGCCGGCAACAATGGCATCGCGTTGCGCACGCCGATCGGTGGTCATTCCGCTTCCGATGGTCTGGAACTTCAGGTGATCGACAGCGACGGCTACAACGAAAAGCAGGCTGCTGCGGGCAAGAAGGGTCTCGAACCCTATCAGTATCACGGCTCGGTTTACCACTGCGTCGGTGCCAAGCATGGCTACCTGCGTCCCGTGGGCGAGTGGAACTTCCAGGAGATCGAAATCGAGGGCCAGAAGATCAAGGTCACGCTCAACGGCACCAAGATCCTCGACGTGGACATCAGCACCTTCGACCGCAGCCAGATCGCCCATCCGCCGAAAGGTCTCGACCACACCAAAGGCTACATCGGCTTCGCCGGCCACAGCGATCCCGTGGTGTTCCGCAGCTTCAAGGTGAAGCAGAAGTAGCTTTAGCGGCGCTTATTTAATTCCAAACCCGTCAGGCCGTGAGGTCTGACGGGTTTTTTGTGGTGTGAGAAGGTTGGAGCCGATGGATTCCGCAGTTCGCAACAGCACCGTGGTTAACGGTCGTCATTCTTTATTGAAAGTCTTCATGAGCAACTTCCACTGATAAAGTTCTTCCGCCTTCATATGCGTCGGTGGATGTGAAATAACAAATTCAATAAACTCAAGCGAGCGCAAGAGGAGTGGCTGCATGATGTCTTGAAGCGGCCAAGGCTTTGTTTCTGATGTGTGACGCAGCCGAGAATATGTTAGGTGCATCATGTCTTTGTTGAACCTCTTTCGGTGCTCCGGCGCAAGATTAACTGCACGAGTGGGAAATCCAAAGTCAGAGCATAAAACATCGTCTTGGCGGCGATCAGCGGACTCAAAGAAATGAAGGAGAATACGAGCGTGAATTAGCATGGAAAGAAAGACAGACTCACGAATGTGTCCATCTTTCGGATTGTGCTTGGGAATGATAAAAGCCATCTCAATCTCATATCGGATGTGAGATGAAATTTCCGCGAGATCTTGGGAAGACGGCGGCATATTCGGTGATAGCTAGCCTGTGGATCAAGCCGCTGCGGGCAGTTCCGCGGCATCCTTGAATTCGAGTTCTTCCTCGATGCGAAGGTTCTCGACGATGTAGGTCTGGCGTTCGGGGGTGTTTTTGCCCATGTAAAAGGTGAGCATCTCCTTCACGCTTTTATGCTCGGAAGGGATGGGGTTGCCGTCGGCGTCGAGGGCGTGGTCGCGGATGGTGACGGGTTCCAGGCGCATGTTGGGGCCGATGAAGTGCTTGAACTCGTCGGGGCTGATTTCACCGAGGCCTTTGAAGCGGGTGATCTCGGCGGTCTTGCCGCAGCGGTGGATGGCGCGCTGGCGTTCGTCGTCGCTGTAGCAGTAGAAGGTCTCCTTTTTGTTCCGCACGCGGAACAGCGGTGTTTGCAGAATGTAGAGGTGGCCTTTGCGCACGAGTTCGGGGAAGAACTGCAGGAAGAAGGTGATCATGAGCAGGCGGATGTGCATGCCATCGACATCGGCATCGGTGGCGAGCACGACGCGGTTGAAGTGGAGTTCTTCGAGGTCTTCCTCGATCTGCAAGGCGTTGGCGAGGAGGTAGAACTCCTCGTTTTCATAGACGATCTTGCGGGTGAGGCCGAAGCAGTTGAGCGGCTTGCCGCGCAGGCTGAAGACGGCCTGCGTTTCGACATCACGGCTCTTGGTGATGCTGCCGGAGGCGCTGTCGCCTTCGGTGATGAAGAGGGTGCTGTCGTCGCGGCGCTTGTCCTTGGTGTCAAAGTGGACGCGGCAGTCGCGGAGCTTTTTGTTGTGAACCTTGGCCTTGCGAGCGTTTTCGCGGGCGGCTTTCTGGATGCCGCTGATCTCTTTGCGCTCCTTTTCGTTGGCGTTGATCTTTTCTTGGAGCGACTTAGCGACGTCGCCATGCTTGTGGAGGAAATTGTCGAGTTGCGCGGTGATGACGCTGGTGATGTGGCCACGCAGGTTGCGCCCGTTCGGTTCCATGTGGCTGGAGCCGAGTTTGGTCTTGGTTTGTGACTCGAACACCGGCTCCTGCACCTTCACGCTGACGGCGGCGATGAGGCTGCCGCGCACGTCGGCGGGATCGAACTGCTTTTTGAAGAACTCGCGGCATTCCTGCACGATGGCCTCGCGGAAGGCGGCAAGGTGCGTGCCGCCCTGAGTGGTGTGCTGGCCGTTGACGAAGCTGTAATACTCCTCGCCATAGCCGGTGCCGTGCGTGAAGGCGACCTCCACATCCTTGCCTTCGAGATGGATGATCGGGTACTGCGGCTCCTCGGTGAGCTTGGCGCGGATGAGGTCCATCAGGCCGTCCTTGGACTTAAACTTCTCGCCGTTGAGGATGATGGTGAGGCCGGGATTCAGCCACGCATAGAAGCGCAGCATCTCGCGCACGAAATCGAGGCGGTAATGCGTGTCGTCGGCGAAGCTCTCCGCATCGGCCCGGAAGGCGATGCGGGTGCCGTCCGGTTCGTCACAGGCCTTGGGCTTGCCCATGTCGTAGATGACCAGGCCCTGGCTGAACTCGATGGTGCGCGTCTGTTTCTCGCGGATGGCCTGGATTTCGAAGAACTCGGAGAGGGCATTGACGGCCTTGATGCCGACACCATTGAGGCCGACGGAGCGCTTGAAGACTTCGCTGTCGTATTTGGCACCCGTGTTGATCTGCGCGGCGCATTCCAGTAATTTTCCCAGAGGAATGCCGCGGCCGTAGTCGCGTACGGTGACGGTTTGATCCTCGGCGATGACGATGTCGATGGTGTTGCCGAAGCCCATGACGTGTTCGTCGATGCAGTTGTCGAGCACCTCTTTGAGCAGGACGTAGATGCCATCCTCGGGCAGTGAGCCGTCACCCAGCTTGCCAATGTACATGCCCGGGCGCAGGCGGATGTGCTCGCGCCAGTCGAGGGATTTGATGGAGTCTTCAGTGTAACCGTGAGCGGGGGCAGGATTGGCCATGGTGGAATGAGAAAATCAGAATGAGGAATGACGAATGGAACTGCTTGAGATGGCAGAGAGGGGGAGGGGAGTCAAGAGGTGGTCAAGAAGGTCAAGGAATTGGCAAGCAGCGTGCCTTGAACCACCTTGACCTCCTGACTGCGGATTGAACCAACGGTTCAGGCAGAAAGCTTAATCTTTGACGGTCTTGCGCGCCTCGGTGACGAGGTTCATGAACAGCTCACGCTGTTCGGCGAGAGCGGCCACAGGATCGCCATCGGGCTGTTTGCCGGCTTCGAGGCAGACGTGGCCTTCGTAATCGATTTCGACGAGCAGTTTGGCGAGCTTGTCGAGCGGGTAGTCGCTGAGCTTGACACCACGAATGTGAACTGTGTGTCCAAGGCGGTCTTTGACGAGGGCGAAGTTGGCCTCAAGGCCGGCTCCGATGAGGTCGGTATCATTGGAGTTCCAGCAGACGCGCACGTTGTCACGCTCGGCGGCATCCATGATCGTTTTGATGTGCGGCAGCTCGGATGAGTCTTTGCCGTGCACTTCGAGACGGATTTCCTGGCCGAAACCGATGGCGTAGTCACCGAGTTCAGCGAGCGCCTTGCCGATTTGGACGAGGGTCTTTTCGACGGGCACCTCTTTGGGCAGCGCATTGGGCTTCACCTTCACGCCGCTGCCACCAATATCATGGCTGAGTTTGATGAATGCCTTGGCTCCCTCGATGTTCTTCTTCACCTCGTCATCCTTGGGGGAGTGGAACTCGAAATTGGTGCCCATGCCGAGAACATCGACGGGGGAATCCTCGAACCGGCGGCGCACTTCCAAGCGCTGTGCGGGCGTCAAGGTTACGTCAACTTTGTGCGCATGCTCGATGCGGAGTTCGACGCCGAGAACCTTGGCGGTCTCGCAATTCTTGATAAGCGTAGGCAGATCCCAGTCCTTGCCCCATTGGTAGGTGACGAGGCCGAACTGAATGTTTTCCCCTTTGTAGGAGAGCTTGGAGTCAGCGGCGAAGGCTGAGGCGGCACCGGCTCCGAGCACGGTGTGAAGGAAGTGGCGACGTGAGGACATGGTGATGACAGTTAACGCCTCCTACCAAGGGTGCATTGCATCCGCATGTCAATCCTGGCGGTGTTATTGAGAACTCTGGGTCTCTTTTGCCGCGGCGATGTCTTTGCGCCGGAACCCCTGAACGCGTCCGTTGCCTTTGTAGAGATAGATCTTTTTGACGTCATCCAGCCGCATGATCACCCAGGGGGAAAGGATGTTTCGCCCGTTCTTGGTGAAAACAATATTGTCCGCCAGATGCACACAAGAATGGAAGGCGTCGCCTGTGGTGTTGTCCAAAAAGAAGAGGATGTCACCGAACTGATAGGGCGCTTCCACCGGGGAGAACTGCTCCAGCACCTGGCTGGTGGCCAGGCGGGCGTCCAGCAGGTACTCATGAGGCTCGAAGTTGAAAAAATTGAGCGAGGTCCAGTGACAGTCTGGCATGACGCCATGCTTGGCCATGTCCAGCCCAGGGTAGGTGTAGAGGAGCTTGCGGGCGAGTGCCGGGAGGAGGTGTGAGATGCCGATGTCATCAACGCCATCGAGTTCCATGATGGACTGAATCAGCGGTTCCAAATCCTTGCGCCGAATGCCGACGCCGCCGAAACTCCAGTATTTGAGGATTGCCTCGGGATTCACATTCTTGTCGAGGATGACACGGACCATCAGGTTACGGGTGCGGGTGCAGGCTTTGAAGATGGAGCGCGCCTCGGAGTCAGATTGCGCGTAGTTCAGCAAAACGGCGATGTCGCTGAAAGCGGTCGTTTCGCCCCGCTGATAACTGAGTTTTTTGATTTTGCCGATGATCTCCGGTCGCAGTTTGCTGCCTTTGTACCATTCCTCGACCGTGGTGCCGATGATGAGAACCGGATCCGTTTGGTATTCATTTTCGGGATACTTTGCCAGCTCGGTATAAATCAAGGCGCGGGTTTCCGGGGCGATGTTTTCCAGTTCCGCCAAGGGGGGGAGAAGATGCACGAACGCCGCCTCTTTCACCATGTGCTTAGGGGAGAGCAACTCCGTGATGAATGACTGCGAGAGGCCCGATTTGGCCAGGAATTCCGGCAGACTGGGGAGGAAGTCCATGGGGAACGTCCAGCGAGAAGTCGGACTGGGCAGCGGAAAGCCCTCAATGAGGCTCTGTGGAGCCTCCAAATAGACGTAAGCGCACAGCATCTTTCCCCAGGGCCCAGGATTGGCCTCGAAAACACTTGGGGAGACGACGGCGGTTGGAGGCTCGGCTGGCGTTTTCGGCGTGCTTCCAAGAAGGACTCCAAGGTTCTCAGCGCTGGTGATCTGCCCCTTGGCAAAGGGCATTGAAAAAAGGCAGAAAGACAGTCCAGCGAGACAAACAAAAAGTTGTGACTGAAAGGGTTTTCGAGAGGTCTTGGTCAGTGACATTGAGCGGTGGTTGGAGGTGCGAACATACGTACACTCACAATGGCAAATTTCACGCTGAATTTGAGGGCATGCCAAATCTCTGCAGAAGTGCCACCAAGATGCTCCCGCTGCATTTCACAGGATGCACTGATGGGGCTGAATGTTTCTTTAGCTATGGCTTGAATGCCCGGATCGCATTGACCTTCGCCCTGCGGGTGCCGTGATGGCTGTCGGTGGGCAGATCGGTTTCCTCGCCGACCGCCCTGCCGATGAGGGCCTTCGCGGACTCGGAGAGGTAGCTGATGATGTTCTTGTCCAAATCGCTGTCCCAGGCGCCGAGAATGGTGAAGGTTTCCTTTTCGCCGGAAGGGATGTCTTCGACATCGACAGCGGTTCCGATGCCGACCTTGTCGGTGGGAACATTCACGAAGTCGGTGCCGCGGGCGTTGCGCAACTCGCGCTCGAGCTTGCCCTGCATGCGCAGGAGGACGGACTGCTGGTCGCGGGCGGCCTTGTAGCCGCCATTTTCGCGGAGGTCACCCTCGTCGCGGGCGATCTGGATTTCGCGCTTGTTGTCGGGAATCTTGACGTTGACAAGCTCTTCGAGTTCCAGCTTTTTCTTTTCGAGGCTTTCCCAGGAGACAATGAGGGAGTCGTCGTGGCGGGGGCCGGCGTTTTCGTCCATCATGGCTTCCATTTCAGGACGCACCTTGATGATGCGCGCCATCAGGGAGCGGCGGGTGAGTTCATCAAAGAGGGAGCCGTTGATGAGGCGCTTGGCGAGCAGACGCACGTCTTCGTCCTCGGCATCGGCCACCATTTCACCCAGCAGTGTCTTGTCGTCCGAGAGAAGATCCTGCAGGCGGCCGGTGCGTTTCGGGCCGCCTTCCATGTGATCACTTTCAATGACGCCGAGGATGGCGTGTCCGAGATCGATGTCGAAGACAGATTCGGCCAGACCTTTGCGCTCACGGGCCATCCAGATCAGGAGATCGGCGGAAAGCATGCGGTTACGCAGGGATTTTTTCAGCGCTTCGGCGAGGACGTCGAGCTCGTCATTGGCATCCAGCACCACGGCGATTTCCGCGACGGCGCGACCGCCTGTTTTGGTGAGATGATGAAGGATTTCGGGAACCCAGCCACGATTGGGGAAGGCTTCGGGAAAGGCGCGGTAAATGCGGCCCAGCAGGCTGGCGGAAAGGCCCTTGATCGCATCGGCGAGGACATCCTTCGTCTCACAGATGAGGTCGGAAATCTTCATGGATCCCATCGGCGCGGCGGTGCCGAGGTTTTCGACGAGTTCGTCGCGTGCGAGGAGGAGTTGCAGGCACTCCTTGAGGTGCAGTTTGACCACCTTGCGTGCTGTGTCGGAAATGTCTTGGAAGACGGGGATGAGTTCGGTTTTGGGGTCGCTGAAGAGGTCGATGTCCTTCTGGATGCTGGCGAGGGCGGCGAGCTTCGCCTTCAAATCACGGGCGGCGAGGAAGGACTTCGCCATCTGGATGCCGGCGCTTTCCACCTGATCGCGCAGGACGAGTTTTTCGGTGCGTTTGGCAGGAACGACGATGTGGCGGTGTGTTTTAAGCGCGCGCTTGGCGGCTTCCCACCATTTCTTGTAATCTGCCTCGGGAATGATGCGGCCTTTGAGCAGCTTTTCGAGGTCGTCGAGGTGGAGGGCGCTGCCGCTGCTTTTGAGGGCAAGTTCGACGAGTGCCGGGGCGTTCTTGGCGGCCAGTTCCTTCAGTGAATCCAGATCGGCCAGACGGCGGGCGAGGATGTGATCGGCAGGGATGATCTCCAGCGAACTGATGGCGAACGCGAGTTTCAGCGGATGGCCGGGCTTGCCCTCGAAGTCGATCAAGATCCGATCTCCCAGCAAATCCCATTCGGCGATCTTGCCGACACCCCAGCTTTTGTGGAGACAGAAGGTTCCGGGTTCGAGTTTGGAAAGTTTTTCGCCGTCTGCAGCCGGGAGCTTGCCTGCGGCCACGATGTTTTGCACCTCTGGATTCATGGGACGCTCAGATTAGACGGTGGCTGGGTTTGAGCAAAGGAAACCTGCAAGCAAACCATCCCTTACCATGCCAGACACCACAGCACCTTCAAATAGCGGCCTTCGGGGCAGTTCGACATCACGGGATGGTCGGCCCCGGCTCCGGTACGGTCAAGGATTTGCAGGCGGCGCTTGTTACGGTGCGCAGCGCGCATGACGATATCCTCGAACTCGGCCACATCGAGCAGTCCCGAGCATGAGCAGGTGACGAACAGCCCGCCACGTTTCAGCAGGCCGAGGGCGACGGCGTTCATATCGTAGTACTTGTTGCGTCCGAGCTGGCCTTCTTCGGGATCACGGGAAAACACGAGCTTCGGCGGATCGAGCACGACGGCGTCCCACTGAGTACCGTTCTGCTGCATCTGGCGGCCCCAGGTGAAGGTATCGGCATGCACCCAGTCGATGCGGACCTGATTCAAATCAGCGTTTTTTTTGGCCTGTGCGACGGCTTTTTCATCCAGATCCACGCCGGTCACGTCTTCGCAGCCTCCGAGAACCTTGGCGCTGATCGCAAAGCCGCCGGTATAGCTGCACAAATCGAGTACACGACGTCCCCGGGCGAGGTGCGCGAACTTCAGGCGGTTGTCACGCTGATCGCAGAAGAAGCCGGTTTTGTGGCCGTCCTCGAAGCTGACCTGATAGCGCACGTTATTCTCACGCACCCGCACACCCCGAGGGGCCGGCGCGTCCGCCTCGGGCACATCGGCCCAGCGCATGTTTTCGATGCGGGCGATGTCGGGATCGACATGGATGAGGTGCTGCGAGGTGCCAAGCGCCGCATGCAGCTTCGGCAGCCAGCGGGGCAGACGGCGCCACACGCCGAGCGTGGTGACTTCGATGGACAGCACATCGGCGTAACGATCCACAACAAGGCCGCTAAGCCCGTCGCCATCCGAATGCACGGCACGCCAGGCCTCGGTGGTTTCGTCGAGACGCAGGGTCTTCAGGCGCAGATCGAGCGCGGCATCGAGCCGGGCATCCAGCGCATCTTCCGTGAGCACATTTTCACCATGCTGGATCACCCGCAGCGGCACATGGGCCTTGGGGTTGTAGAATCCGCTGCCGAAAATCTGGCCCTCTTTATCATACACGTTCACCAAATCACCCGGACCGGCGTCGGGTGAGACAGCACGAATCATGTTCGGATACACCGCTGGATTGAAGGAGAAATACTTCATCTGTGCCCAGGGGCGCAGCCACTCCTCGCTACCTGGAGGCAGGGTGGTGCTAGGGGCGGCGGATTCACGATGGGGGTTTCGCGGGGGAGGAGGCATGAGTGGGGTGGTTTGGGTTCTTCCTTCCACCGTCAACCATCGTCAACAACTGCAAACTACCGTCAACCTCCTTGTTCGGTCCTTTTCCCGCTGGCATGCGCGTTGCTCCCCGCTTAGGTGCACCTGCATTCCGCGCATCCACCCATGGCCACTGAAAAGCCCGTCACCCTGAACGACCTCACGATCCTCGGCAAAGAGAACTTGCCCTCCGGCGGCGGGTTCATGATCCTGCCCAGCCAGCTTGGTTACTTCGATCTGCTGCGGTTGGAACTCGTGCTGGAAGGCAGAGAGGTGATCTATTTGGTGAAAAAAAGCGCGGCGCTGCATCCGCTGCTACGTGCGCACCTGGAGCGGGACAATGTCCACGCCATGGAGTTCACCCTCGGCGAGACAGAGGTTTCCGCCTACCGGCGTGCTTTGGCGGACGCTGCCAAAAGCGGTGCCGTCATCATTTACCTGCCCTCCGAAGCGGCCACGATGACGTCTCCCATGACCACCGTGCCGGGCACGAAGCTCGAATTTCTGCTCAAGGCCGAAGTCCCCGTGCTGCCGCTGCATGTGCATCGCCGTCAGGACACCGCTATGCCCATTGAGCGCCGTCACAGCGATGCGGAGGTGATCTTCAACTTCGGCCGGCTGCTGCAAGGGCCGGACGTGAACCTGGCCACCTATCAGGAACGCCTGCTGGAGCTTTCCGAGCAAAGCATCAGTGGATGTCCCGCGCTCGACATCAGTCTTGGCTACGCCCTGATCATGGGCTTCAAAAAGCACGGCACACGCAACAGCGTCGTCGATGGAAAGGACGACAAAATCCTGCGCTTTGACAAAGTCTTCGCCACCGCGCTCGCCTTGTCAGAGGTCGTGAAACGGGAGACGAAAAAAGAGCGTGTCGGCATCATCCTGCCACCCGGTCTTGGTGGACTTATCTGCAATGTGGCGGTCGTCATGGCCGGGAAAATCCCGGTGAACCTCAATTTCACCGCCGGACGTTCTGCCATCGACAGCGCCATCCGTCAGGGTCAGATCGACCGCTTCCTCACCGCCGACATCTTCGTGCGCAAGATGCAGAGCTTCCCCTGGCCACCGAGCAAGCAGCTCATCCTCATCGAACGCATTCTGCCGAAGATGAAGTTCTCCATCGTGAAATGGCTCGTCCTGAGCAAGGTGCTGCCTGCGGTGGCCTTGGCGGCGCTGCTGGGCATCTCGAAGAAGGGCGGGCGCAAAGAGGCGCTGCTGCTCTTCACCAGCGGCAGTTCCGGCGAGCCCAAAGGCGTTGCGCTCACCCATCGCAACTTAGTCGCCAACGTCATGCAATTTGGCAGCCGCCTCGGCATGAAAAGCAATGACAGCATCCTCGGCTGCCTGCCGCTCTTCCACAGCTTCGGCTGCACCGTCACGCTGTGGTTCCCCATTATTTACGGGCTCCACCTCATCACCTATCCCACGCCGTTGGAGGTGAAGAAACTCGCCGAGCTCATCGAGAAATACCGCGTCACCCTCATGATCGCCACGCCCACCTTCCTGCGCGGCTACCTGCGTGGCGTGAACCGCGAGCAACTCACTTCCATCAAGCTTTGCGTCACCGGCGCGGAAAAACTCCCCAGCACGGTGGCCGACGCGTTTGAAACCCGCTTCGGCAAACGCGTGCTCGAAGGTTATGGCCTCACCGAAACCTCCCCTGCCTCCAATTTGAACCTGCCCGACCCCGAGCCGCTCGGCGATGAGGACAGCGGCTACTCCTGGCTGCCCAGCCATCGCCAGGGCTCGGTCGGTCATGTCGTGCCCGGCATGGCGCTGCGCATCACGAATCCAGACACCGGCCAACCCATCCCGCTGCACCAGAGCGGCATGATCTGGTTCAAGGGTCCCAACGTCTTCGAAGGCTACCTCAACGATCCCAAACGCACCGCCGACGTTCTCAAGGATGGCTGGTTCCGCACCGGCGACATCGGCCGCGTCGATCTCGATGGCTTCCTCTACATCGAAGGCCGCCTCAGCCGCTTCTCCAAGATCGCCGGCGAGATGGTGCCGCATGAAACCGTCGAGGAAGCCCTCGTCAAAGCCATGGGCCTCGAAAATGAAGCCACGCGCAAGATCGCCGTCGTTGGCGTCCCCGACATCGATAAAGGCGAGGCGCTCATCCTCCTCACCAGCATGCCCGGCGGCCCCGAGCACCAGGAAATCCTCGACCTCCGCTACCGCCTGCTCGACAAAGGCATGCCCCCGCTCTGGATTCCGAAAAAGATGATCCGCGTCAGCGACATCCCCGTCCTCGCCTCCGGCAAGCTCGACGTGCAGAGCTGTGAGAAGATTGCACGGGCAGGGATGTAAAAAGTAGCCCAGTTGCTTCGCAACTGGGTTCTCCACGACCAGTTGCACAGCAACTGGACTACTTTCTCACACGATCAGCATGCAGTCCCCATAGCTGAAGAAGCGATAGCGCTCGCGAATTGCCTCTGCATAAGCCCGCATCGTCAGCTCCTTGCCCGCAAAAGCACTGACCAGCATGATGAGCGTTGATTTAGGCAGATGGAAATTCGTCAGCAAGCCGCCAGCGACATGGAACTCGAAACCAGGATGAATGAAGATGTCCGTGCTGCCTCGCGTGGCGATGACTCGGCCATGATCGCGGGCCACGGTTTCCAACGTGCGCAGGGCCGTGGTGCCGACGGGAATGACGCGTTTGGCCGATTGAATCGCCGCAGCGGTCGATTCGGAGACTTCATAGACTTCGGAGTGCATCTTGTGATCCGCGATGTTCGCTACCTTCACTGGCTGAAACGTGCCGACACCGACATGGAGCGTCACAAACGTGTGGGGCAGGGGATTCAGCACCTCCGGCGTGAAGTGAAGGCCAGCCGTGGGTGCGGCGATGGAGCCTTCCTGGCGTGCAAACACGGTTTGATAGCGTTCGCGGTCCGCAGGCTGGTCCTCGCGGCCCATGTAGTGCGGCAAGGCGAGGTGGCCGTGCTTCGATTCATCCACCACGCGGTCGAACTCGATGATGCGGTCGCCGTTTTCCTCCAGAATCTCGATCACACGGCCCGTGGCCTCGCCAATCGGCACCGTGTGGCCGATTCGGAACTTTTTCCCCGGCTTCACCATGCAGCGCCAGCGTGTGGGTGTGAGAATCTGCAACCGCAGTACCTCATGACCGCGATCCGTGAAGTAGCGGGCCGGAACGACCCGCGTGTCGTTCAAAACCAGCATGTCCCCTGCCTCCCGCGATACAAACTGCCCGATGTCCCGAAACATCCGGTGCTCGATCTTCCCCGAACCCCGATGCACCACCATCATCCGCGACGCCGACCGATCCGCCAGCGGTTCACTGGCGATCAATTCAGGCGGCAGATGGTAATCGAAGTCGGCGGTCAGCATCGCCCATCCATCAACCATCAACTCAGAACCATCAACCAAAGCCCGTCCGATCAGGCCTAAACTTTGTCCTTCCCCTTGGCTGCCGTTCACGCCTATAAGAGCGCCGCAACTTCCAGCCATCATGTCTGACAAAAAACTCAACATCGCCGTCGTCGGCCTCGGATTCGGGGCAGAATTCATCCCCATCTGGCAACGTCACCCGCTCACGACCTGCTACGCCATCTGCCAGCGCGACCCGAAGAAACTCAACACCATCGGCGACGCCTTCGACATCGCCGTGCGTTACACGGATTTCAAAGCGATGCTCAAAGACCCGAACATCGACGCCGTCCACATCAACTCGCCCATTCCCGACCACGGCTGGATGAGCATCGAAGCGCTCAAGGCCGGCAAACACGTCGCCTGCACCGTGCCGATGGCCACCAGCATCGAAGACTGCAAAAAGATCTGCGATCTCGTCAAAAAAACCGGCCTTAAGTACATGATGATGGAGACTGTGGTCTATGCCCGAGAGTATCTCTTCATGAAGGAGCAGCTTGATCAGGGCAAACTCGGCAAGCTGCAGTTCGTGCAGGCCTCGCATCAGCAGGACATGGACGGCTGGCCGAACTACTGGCCCGGCCTGCCGCCGATGTGGTATGCCACGCACTGCGTCGGTCCCGTGGCCGGCATGATCGGCAAACCCGCCGAATACGTGAGCTGCTTTGGCTCCGGCACCGTGCGCAAGGAATTGCAAAAGTGCTACGGCTCGCCGTTTGCCGTCGAAACGGCGCACATCAAATTCAAAGGCACCGATGTCAGCGCCCGCATCATTCGCAGTCTGTTTGACACCGCGCGTCAGTATCGCGAGAGCATCGACGTGTATGGCGACAAAGCCTCCATCGAATGGCCTCTCATCGAGCACGAACCGCTCGTCATGCACCGCGCCAAACTGCCCGAGCCAAAGATTCCCAAGCTCGTGAAGACTCCTGACTTCGCCAAACGCCTGCCGAAGCCAATCCAGCGCTTCACCACGAAGGGCGTCTATGACATTGGCAAGAAAACCCATCTCAGCTTCACCCAAGGCTCCGGTCACGGCGGCAGTCATCCGCATCTCGCCAACGAGTTCGCCTACGCCCTCGCCGAAAAGCGCCAGCCCTTCCCGAACGCCGCGCAATCTGCCAACTGGACCTGTGTAGGCCTCTGCGCGCATCAGTCGGCCATGGCAGGTGGCAAGATCGTGAAGCTGCCGGCTTTCACGCTCGGTTGATCACATGGATGTGTCCACCTCTCCGCCGCGCACCGCCGTCATCACCGGCGGTGAGGGCGATTTGGCGAAATCGATTTACGAAGAACTCAAGCAGGCGGGTTTCGACGTTGTGACACCGGGTCGTGGCGATCTCGATGTAACGAATGCGGACTCGGTGAAGGCGTTTTTCGCCACGGTGAAGCAGCTTGATCTGCTGGTGAACAATGCCGGTGTGTGTCGCGATGTTTCCATCGCGAAGATGGAAGAGACGGAGTTCGATCAAGTCGTCGATGTGAATCTCAAAGGCGCATTCTTGGTGTCACAGGCGGCGGTGAAGCTCATGGCGAAGCAGCGGCATGGGCACATCGTGAACATTGGCTCGTATTCGGCGCTCAGCGGCCCTTATGGCCAGGCAAATTACGCGGCGGCTAAGGCGGGCTTGATCGGACTGACGCAGAGCATTGCCAAGGAGTATGGCGCGCGCAATGTGCGGGCGAACTGCGTGCTGCCGGGATTTCTGGAGACGAAAATGACGCATCATCTGCTGGTAGATGCGGCGTTCCGCGAAAATCTACTGAACGCGCATGCCTTGGGACGTCTGAATACGCCACAGGACGCAGCGCGCTTCATCGTCTTCTTGCACAGCCTGGAGAACGTGAGCGGGCAGGTGTTTCAACTCGACAGCCGAGTCAGGCGCTGGGCTTGAGTGCAGCGTTTTGTAGTCCCGGCTTTAGCCGGTTCTGAGCCGCCTAAAGGCGGAACTACAATACGAACTCGGATGGCAGCGGCGCCTTCCAGCAGCTCGGAAAGCCTTCGAGATTGAGTTCAAGTCGTGAGGAGTGCAGTGCTTGGCGCGGCAAGAGCAGTTTTTTCTCCAAAGCAGGCGTCCAGCCAGTTTCGATGAACTCCAGGTAGCAGCGGTCATCGCGGCCATAGAGTTTGTCGCCGACGATGGGGAGGCCGAGGTGATGGAGATGCACGCGGATCTGATGCATGCGGCCGGTTTCAGGCTTCGCCTCGACCAATGCGAACTTCATGTCGTTGCGCTCGAAGCGTTGCAGCGTGCGGAACGAGGTGCGGCACGCAGCACCTTGCGGATGGACGATTTGTTTGACCCAAATGTCGGCGGGGCCGACTTCGCGGGCGCTCAAGATCGGTGCATCAAGGTTTTTCTCCTCCCACTCCGGCCAGCCATGGACGAGGGCGACGTACGTTTTATGAATCTTGCGGTCTTGCATCGCCATGCCGAAGAGGCGGGCGAGTTCGTGATTCTTTGCCACGAGCACGACTCCACTGGTCTCGCGGTCGAGGCGGTTGATGATGGAGACCTGGCCGCCGTTGGCGATTTCATACGACAGGAGATCGCAGAGCCGATGCCAGAGCGTGGGCGGGCCATTCGGATCACCGGGATGGATTTGCAGCGGGGCGGGTTTGTTGACGACGATGTAGCCATCGGTCTCGTCGATGACGGTGAAGGTGGCGTCGTTACGGATGCTCACAGCATGGGGATGGCGAGTTCCCGGCCATAGACGATGGGCTGGGGATCGTGGATGTAGTCCTCGTCGTCGAAGTGCCACCACTCGGACTCCAACTGCGTGAAACCGGCCTGCTTCATGGCCTCTTTGAGGATGGCTAAATTCTGCTTCACCATGGGATCGCTGCCGCGGTAGTGGTGGCTGGCGTTTTCGAAGTCCTGGTCAAAGTAGGTGGGCATTCGCTGCTCGCGACCTTGTGCATCGACGAGCGTGAGATCGACGGCGATGCCGCCGCAGTGGCGGCTCCAGCCGGCCTTCGGAGAAAGGAACATGCCGGTGCTGCCGCCATGCTGATGCAGTGTTTCCTGTGCCTCCGGGGGACGATACGCGTCCCAGATGCGCAGGCCGTAGCCTTGGGCGCGCAACAGAGCCTGTGCGGTCTTCAGCTTTTCCGCTGTCTCTATGCGCAGCAGGCAGGGCATGCGGGAAGGATAGATAGGGTGACCGGCAACATTGTGGGGCGTGGCGTAGCGCAGATCGATGGCGATGTCGGGAATGGTGGCGCGGACATCGACGAAATCGAAGCGCTTCGCGAGTTCGATGGAGTGGCTGGGCACTAGGGCGCTGCGGCGTTCCTCTTTCGTGGCACAGGCGACCAGAGTGATGATGGCAAGGAGGGGGGCAGTGCGCAGGCGGCGCCAGGAATCTGAGGTCATGTGGAGTTTTTGCTTCCGTACTCACGCACGGCGGGGCAAGTTTGCAAATCCCGCCATCATTCATGCGCTTTCAAATTCTCAACGCCCTGCTGCACTTCCTGGCCTTCTACATTGGCACCGGGATTGGTTCCTTCCTCAATGTGGTCATCTACCGCATGCCGCTGGGCATTTCGGTGAACAATCCCAGGCGCAGCTTTTGCCCCTCGTGCAAATACCAGATCCCCATGTGGCAGAACATCCCGCTGCTGAGCTGGCTGCTGCTGCGCGGGAAGTGCGCGAACTGCGGCGGCAAGATTTCCATCCGCTACTTCATGGTCGAACTGCTCACCGGCGTGATGTTCTACCTCGTGTTTCTGAAGATCAGCGGAGAATACCCGGATCCGTGGCCTTACATCAGCACCTGGGGGCCGCAGGTGCTCTGCCTGTGGGTGTTTATGAGCCTGCTGATTTCCGGCACCTTCATCGACATCGATCATTTCATCCTGCCGCATACGATTACCATCGGGGGTGCCGTGGTGGGAGTGCTTTCAGCGTGGTGGGTGCCGGCGCTGGTGGAGCAGGAGACGCACACCCGTGGCTTGCTCATCTCGCTGGCCAGCGCCGCGCTCGGTCTTGGCGGGCTCTGGCTGGTGGTGGAACTCGGAAAACTGGCGTTTGGGCGGAAGAAGTTCGTCTTTGCCAAGGAAGAAACCTGGGAGGTGACCCAGCCGGATGATAACGAGCCCCCCGTGGTTGCCTTCGGTGAGCACAAGTATGACTGGGCCGATCTCTTCATGCGCGCGACTGACCGCATGGTGGTCTCATGCAGCACCTTGCAGGTGAATGAACGTTCCTTTGGCGCCGTGACCGCCGAACTGTGGATGGAAAAACTCAAGGTGCGCGACGGCACGAACCTGGAGGAGTTTTCGCTCGAAGGAGTGACGACGCTGAAAGCGCAAACGACGCAGGTGGTGATCCCGCGTGAGGCGATGGGATTCGGCGACGTGCTGTTCCTGATGATGATCGGCGCCTTCACCGGCTGGCAGGCGGTGTTGTTCACGATTCTCGCCGCTTCGGTGCTCGGCACGGTCTTTGCCGTGATCCACCGCGTCACGGGCAAAGCGGAATGGGGTGCGAAGATCCCGTTCGGTCCTTATCTCGCGATGGGAGCCGTGATCTGGGTCTTCTACGGCCCGCAGTTCGTTGAGTGGTATGTGAGCAAGACGATGTGGCGGTGAGATCGCGTTCTCACGCGAACTCCGCGCGCAGGATTCGCGCTGCCTCCACCTCGTTGCAGAGCTTCTGATAGGTCTCGTCAATGCTCACCACCGCGCCGGAGCCGGGGGCGAAGCCGCAATCGGGATTCAGCGAAATGCGTTCGGGAGCGAGGAACTGCAAAGCCTTGCGCACGCGGCTGACGATGGTCTCAGCGCTGTCCACCTGGCCTGGCGTCACGTCTACACAGCCAAGACCGATTTCGAGATCTTCGCGCAGTTCACGGAAGACGGTCATGTCGCCAGCTTGTGGCGCGGTGAACTCCATGGTGAGGTGATGCGCGTTGAGCTTGTTGAGGTGCTTGATGATGGGGCCATAGCCGCCGCCGTGGCAGACTTCACCACGCGCACGGCCACCGGCGCGGCGGCAGAGATGCACGGCGATCTTCACGCCGGTGATGCCGCTGACGACTTCATTGACCATGTCCACGGCGAAGTCGGCGGCGGCATCGGGGTCGGTGTAACGGCCGCGCACGTCATGATCGACGAAGAGGCACAAATGCGGGTCGTCGATCTGTACGATGTCGGCCCCGGCATCACTGACGAGTTCGAGTTCGCGGCGCAGGACGGGAACACAATCGCGCACGAAGTCGTCGCGGTTCGGATAGGCTTTGGCGGACTTCTCCGGATGCCACATGCGCTCGCCGAGCAGCGCGGGAGACGGCAGCGTGGATTTGATGAGGCGGCTCGTGATCGTTTTGAGAAAGGTGACTTCGCGGGCGATGAAGCCCGGTGTTTTGGGCGATAGTTTCTCTGTGACAACGGTCATGGGCCTGCCATCCGGTGCGGTGCCGAGTTCGAAGCCATGCGCGAGTTCGGCGATGACGCCGATGTAGCTTTTGCGCCACCATTCGCCGTCGGTGATGACATCCAGCCCTGCGTGCTCCTGCATGGCGACGGCGTAGCGTACGGCGGCCTGCATCTCGTTGGTGTAGCATTCAGTGGAGAGCGGTGGACGGTCGTTGATGAGGTCGAGCACAAAAGCCGGACGCGGCAGCGAGCCGACGACGGAGGTGGGGAAGAGGAGTGGCTTGCTCATGACGGTGGATTATTTGGACCAGTGTTTGCGGGCGAGTTCGAAGTCTTCCTGCGTGTCCACTTCCATGTAGTGGCCGGGCGTGTCGGAGTGGGCCATGGGGATGCCGGCTTCGATCATTTGCTGGAGCAGGAGAATGAGATAGGCCTTCTCAAAGACGACGGCTTCGCGGAAGGGCTTGCCTGCGAACTGCTCGCGCGCCTGATGAAAATGCTCGCGCAAATTGGCCGCTCCCTTCGCGGTGAACTTCGCGATGCCGGTGTATTCGCCATACGCTTCTTCCGGTGTGATACCGCGATGCACGCGCTGCACCAGGCCGTTGTTCACGATCACCTTCTCCGCGTCGTCGGGCGGGTGTTGTGAGCGATGCTGGTAGCGGTCGAGCCATTGCGTATCGACGCTTAATGCGATGTCGGCGGGGTGTCGTAGCACACCCTCAATCACGTCGTTCGTGAACAGAATGTCCGAGTAGCAGCAGATGAAGCCATCCTCCATGAGGTCTTCCGCGTGCATCAGGCTGAGCAGGATGTTGTTATCCTCCCAGCCGGTGTTGTGGCGAAATGTGAACTGCGGGTAGTCGGCGCGCACCTTGTCGATCTGGTAGCCACCGATGAAGCACACATCGCTGATGCCCGCGCCTGCGAAGGCATTGAGCGCGTGGTCCAGCATGCGCTTGCCGTTGATCTCGGCGTAGCACTTGGGGGCGGCGGCGGTGGTGGGCATGAGGCGGCGTCCGCGACCGGCTGCGATGATGATGGCTCTCATTGGAGGAAGAAAAAGTTGGGTGTTTATGTGTTATGTGGGCGTGCGGTTGCCTTCCACAGGCATGCGATGACCAATGATCCGGCGAAGGCGCACGCGGCCCAGAAGCGCACGGCGGTGGGCCAGCCGTAATCTTCGGCAAGGCGGCCTGTCAATTTGTCGCCTGCGGCCGCACCCATGTAGCCCATGAAGTTCACGAAGCCCACGGCTGCGGCGGCAGTACCGCGTCGCGCGAGATCCACAGGCAGAGTGCCGACGAGCAGCACCTGCGGGCCAAAAATACAGAAGCCAATGCAGAACAAGATCGCTACAGATGGCAACATGCCCCAGTGAATCACGGAATCATAAGCCAGCGCGAGCAAACCGAGCGCGAAGAGCAAGATGCAGATCACTGGCGCGCGTCGTCCTTTGAAGAAACGATCCGTGGCCCAGCCCGACAAGTAAGCGCCCGCAATGCCGCCGAAGGGCAGCACTGCGTATTTGAACGCCGCCGTGCCGACGCTGGCGTTTTGCACTTCCTTGAGATGTGTCACACCCCAGTCGGTGAAGCCGTAGCGACAGGCATCCAGCAGACAGAGCGCCACCGCCACCAGCCACAGCGCTGGATTGGTCAATGTCACCACGAGATTCTCCCGCAGCGACCGGTTCGCCATCGCCGTCGCATGCTCCATGTCCTCAAGCGCATGCTCCGCCGCAGGTTTTTCTTTGAGAAACACCAGCATGTGAACGGCACTGATTGAGACCAGCACCGCCGGTACATACAACGCGCCGCGCCAGCCGAAGCGTTCCGCCGCCCAGCCAGCGACGACGAAAGTCAGCGCACCACAGAGTTGATAGCCGGTGCCGATGATGCCGATGGCGCGTCCGCGTTGCAGCGGCGGAAACCAGTTCGCTGCCACACGCATCGTCGGCGGCCAGCCCAGCGCCTGCACGTAGCCGTTGCAGGCCCACACGAAGGTCAGGAAATACAGCGCCGTCATCCAGCCAAACACCACATTCAGCGCCGCCGACGCCAGCAGGCCCAGCGCCAGCAGTTTGCGCGGCTGCCAGTGCTCCGCCATCTGCCCGTTGATGAACTGCCCCGCGCCATACGCCAGCTTCAACACCATGAGCACCGTGCCCATCTGCGACTTCGTGTAACCCAGCTCCTCCTGAATGCCGGGCAGCGCGACGCTCAAATTGTTCCGGCAGAAGTAAAACGAGCCGTAGGTCAGCCACAAAACCCACAGCACCATGCGCTGGTCGGATGAAAAGGCCCGTTGATCCGAACTATGGCTGGTGGTGTTCAACGGGCGTGAGAAAAGCGAAAAGGGAACGACACGTCAATAGTGCAAAGCGGGTCCTACTGCTGCTTCGCCGCTTTTTTCTTGCCGACCCCCTTGCCTTTCGGCTGCTCGGGCGGATTGACTTCGCCATCGAATGCCTTGTTGCCGTGTGTGAAGCGAGGCGGGGGCATGGTTTCCTTCACCTCGGCCTGGAGGCGGAGGATTTCGGCTTTGAGTTCCTTCACTTTGTCGGCGTAAGCGGGGTCGTTGTAGAAGTCCTTCACTTCGAGCGGGTCGGCTTTGCGGTCGAGCAGCTCCCAATCATCGACATCCGGCTTGTAGTAATGCACGAGCTTAAACTGGTCGGTGATGACGCCGTAGTGCGGGCGCACGCGATGCGGCACGGGATACTCGTAGTAGTGGTAGTAGAGCGATTTGCGCCAGTCTTCGGGCGTTTCAC
This sequence comes from Prosthecobacter sp., assembly GCF_034366625.1. Lineage (NCBI taxonomy): Bacteria > Pseudomonadati > Verrucomicrobiota > Verrucomicrobiia > Verrucomicrobiales > Verrucomicrobiaceae > Prosthecobacter > Prosthecobacter sp. Next base: position 36,886 of record NZ_JAXMIH010000024.1, on the reverse strand, counting down.
CCTTCATGAGCGGAACGATGCTGCGGCCATGCACGTCGGCCATGTTTGGCGCACCGGCGATGTCGAGGAAGGTGCTGGCGAAGTCGATGAGCGACACGATCTGGCTCGTGCTGCTGCCGGGTTTGATCACGCCGGGCCAGCGCACCATCAAGGGTGTGCGCAGGGACTCTTCAAAGATCCAGCGCTTGTCGAACCAGCCGTGTTCGCCGAGGAAGAAGCCCTGATCGCTGCTGAGGATAACGACGGTGTTCTCCGCGAGGCCTTCTTTATCGAGGTAATCGAGCACACGGCCCACATTCTCATCCACCGCCTTCACGCAGGCCAGATAGTCGTGCATGTAGCGCTGGTAACGCCATTTGACGAGTTCGCGACCAGCAGGAGCTGCCTCGCGGTATTTGGCGTTGCGCGGCTCGTAGTAGGCATTCCAGGCGGTCTTCTGCTCCTCGGTCAAATTGCCGGGAACGACGAGTTTCGCATCGCGTTCGGTGAAGGTGCGGTCGATGCCCATGTCGTGGTCACTTACCGCTTTGCTGCGACCGGAGTAACTGTCGAACAATGTTTCCGGCTCCTCATAAACGCGATCCTTGTCGAAGCCGAGCAGGCGGCTTGGCGGCTCCCATTCGCGATGTGGGGCCTTGTGCTGGCTCATCATCATGAAGGGTTTGGTTTTGTCGCGGCCCTTGAGCCAGTCGAGCGTGAGATCGCCGATGATGTCGGTCGTATAGCCTGCCAGTTTCTCGGTCTTGCCGTTGTTGATGATTGCCGGGTTGTAATAGGCACCCTGGCCCGGCAGCACGTTCCAGTAGTCGTAACCCACGGGATCGGTCATGAGGTGCCATTTGCCGATCACCGCCATCTGATAGCCGCTTTTTTGCATCACCTTCGGGAACGTCGGCTGGCTGCTGTCGAACTTGCTGTTGCTGTTGTTGTAGAATCCGTTGGCATGCGAGTACTTGCCGGTCTGGATCACCGCGCGGCTGGGGCCGCAGATCGAGTTCGTCACGAGGCAGCGGTCAAAGCGCATGCCCTCCTTGGCGATGCGATCCATGTTCGGCGTTTCGAGCAGCTTGCGCTTGTCGCCGTAGCAACTGATGGCCTGCGTGGTCAAATCATCGCAGAAGATGAAGACGATGTTGGGTGTCTTGGCTGCCTGCGCAAAGGTGGTGAGAACGAGAAAGGCGAGGAGAGGGCGAATCATGGTGGAGTTTGAACGCGAGGGTTGTTTTCAACTTTCAGCCTGCATGACCCATGGCGGCGGCCATGAGTTTTTCCTGCGTGGCCTTGCTGCGGGTGAAGGAACCGCCGATGCGCCCGGCGTTGAGCATGAGAATGCGGTCGCTCATGCCGATGAGTTCGGGCAGTTCGCTGGAGACGAGAATGACGGCCTTGCCTTCAGCGGTGAGCTGATTGATGATTTCGTAGATTTCGAGCTTCGCACCCACGTCGATGCCGCGCGTCGGCTCATCGAGCAGAATGACGGAAGGTTCGGTCAGTAGGGCCTTGCCGAGCACGACTTTTTGCTGATTGCCGCCAGAGAGTTTGCCCACAACGGCTTCTAGGCCGGTCGCTTTGACGCGGAGGGAATCGAAGATGCCTTGGTTGCGTTGAATTTCCCGATTCCGGCGGATGAAGCCGCTGCGAGTGACGCTTTGCAGCGAGGAAAGCGAGAGATTGAAGCCAATCTCGTGATCGAGATGCAGCCCGTAACGACGACGATCTTCGGAAGCCAGCACCAGGCCACGCTGGATGATGGTTTCGGGTGTGAGGCCGCTCAGAGGTTGATTGCGAAGCTGCACGCTGCCAGAAAGGCCGCGTCCCCAGGCTCCGAAGAGGTGCATGAGCAGCTCCGTGCGCCCAGCGCCCATCAGACCGCCGATGCCGAGCACTTCACCGGCACGCAATTCGAAGCTGATGTCATGGAGCTTCGTGGTTCCGGTCTCAGCATCCGCCACGGCGAGGGAATCGACGCGCAGAATGATCTCGCCGGGGTGTGAGGTGCGGCGTGGGAACAGATCGCCCAACTCGCGACCGACCATGTGGCGGATGACCTCATTCTTGTTCGTACTGGCGGCCTGCTGCGTGCAAACCGTCGTGCCATCGCGCAACACGGTGATGCGGTCGGCGATGCTGAAGACCTCATCGAGCTTGTGGGAGATGTAGATGCTGGCGATGCCGCGCTTGCGCAGATCGCGCAGGATGTCGAGAAGGATCAAGACCTCGTGCTCGGCGAGTGCGGCGGTCGGTTCATCGAGAATGAGGATTTTGGAGTCTTTAGCGAGCGCCTTGACGATCTCGACGAGTTGCTTCTGCCCCACGCCAAGCGTGCGCACGGGAGCAGATGGCTCGAGATCGACCTTGAAACGATCCAGCAATGCCTGCGCCTCGCGATGCATGCGAGGCCAGTCGATGAAGGCTCCCCAACGACGTGGTTCACGTCCCAGGAAGATGTTTTCGGCCACGGTCATCTCCTCGACGAGCGCTAGCTCTTGATAAATGACCGCAATGCCAGTGCGCTCGGCATCCTTGATCGTTTCAAAGCGAGCTTCGTTGCCATTCACCTCGAATTTGCCTTCGTAGCTCCCGTGTGGGTGAATGCCAGAGAGCAGCTTGATCAGCGTGCTCTTGCCTGCGCCGTTTTCTCCACACAGCGCATGGATTTCACCTTCGCGAAGATCAAACGACACATCCTTGAGTGCCGTGACACCGGGGAAGCGTTTGGTGATGTTTTCAGCGCGAAGAATCATTGGAACACGTCGCTTTCTTTGCGGAAGCCGTCCTTGATGACTGTTTCACGCAGGTTTTCCTTCGTGACAGAGGTGATTTCGAGCAGGACGGATGGGACGTCGATTTTGCCGTTGGAAACGGCGTCGCGGGCGACGATGGGCTGGCGGCGGGCGAGTTTGAGGGCGAGTTCGGCGGCTTTGGTGGCGATGCTTTGGATGGGTTTGTACACGGTCATGGCCTGCGTTCCACGCGCGATGCGCTGGCAGGCGGCGAGATCGGCGTCCTGGCCGGTGACGATGATTTTTCCGGCGAGGCCTTCTTCGGTGAGCGCTTGAATGGCCCCACCGGCGGTGCCGTCGTTGCTGGCGAGGATGGCGTCGAAATTTTGGCCGATCTTGGTGATGGCGGCGTTGGTGATCTTCTTGGCATTCTCGGGCTTCCAGTCTTCGGTCCAGTCTTCAAACATCACCTCGACTTTGCCTGCGGCGATCAAGGGTTGGAGGATGTTGTCCTGTCCTTGTTTGAAGAGCTTGGCGTTGTTGTCGGTCTTCGCGCCGTAGATGCGGATGAGGCGCAGCTTGCCGCTGGGAGGGATGCGATCCGCGAGGAACTTGGCCTGCAACTCGCCGACTTTGACGTTGTCGAAGGTCAGATACAAATCGAGATCACAGCCGGTGATGAGGCGATCATACGAAAGCACCGGAATGCCGGCCTGATGGGCGAGTTCGACGCCTTTGGCCATGGCGGCGGCATCTTTGGGGATGATGACGAGCACATCGACCTTCTGTGTGATGAGGCTCTCGATGTTCTGGAGCTGGACCACATCGTTGCTGTTGGCGGATTGCACCAAAACGTCCGCTCCGGCGGCTTGAGCGGCGGCGGTGAACAAATCGCGGTCAATCTGCCAGCGTTCCTCTTTGAGTGTGTCCATCGACAGGCCGATGAGGGGGCGCTGTCGCACTGCTGTGACGCCAACGCCGCCGCGTGCAATGACGAGGCCGGTGATGACGCTCAGGGTGCAGGAGACAATGACGAGCAGGACACGGACGTTCATGCCTGCTGTGTAGCGAAGTCAGTGACGGATGACGAGAAGAAAATCAGTCTGCCTTCTTCTTCGTCGCGCGTTTTGCCGGGGCTTTCTTGGCCGCGACTTTCTTCACGGCGGCTTTCTTGACCACGGGTTTCGGCTCCTGTTTTGGTTCTTCCAAGGTCAGAGCAAGCTCAGGCGCATCGCCCCAGAGTTCTTCGAGGGCGTAGAACTCGCGCTTTTCAGGCGTGAGCACATGCACCATGACGTTGCCATAGACGAGGATGATCCACTGGCTCTCGAAGTTGCCGTCCTTCACGTCGGGCGGCGTGTCGTGTTCGTCCTTCATGCGCTCGATGATTTCATCGCGCACGGCACGCAACTGCGGCGTGGATGTGGCGGTCACGAGCACAAAGTAGTCGCAGATGGGGCTGAGGCCGCGCAGGTCGAGGATGCGGATGTCCTCCGCTTTTTTGTCATCGGCGTAAAGGGCGCAGGCGCGGGCGAGTTCGAGATCTTCCATGGTTAGAATCAAGGATAAAGCAGGAAACGCTGCCTTTGCGAGCGGAAGCTCTGGTTATAACCCTGCCAGCGGGAAACGATGCTCATGGCGGGGACGCCACGACGAAGGTCGCTGTAGAGCGATTCGCTGCCATAAACCTTGTTGAACAGGTTCAGCTTGGATCCGCTCATGCGGCCGACGACTTTGCCGCCGCTGAGGCGGTTGATTTCAGCGAGAAGCAGAACGTCCAGCGCGGTGAGGTCCGCGGTGGCTCGGGGGTTAATACTGAGGCGGACCCCACCGAAGTCGTTCTTGGAATAAGGTGCGAAACTGACACCTGGAGTGTTGAGGCGCTGGCAGTAGGCGAGCAGGGCATTGGGATTGACGCCGCTGCCACCGGCGTAGCCGAAGGGATTCTCGGTGCCGATGCCAATGTCCACGGAGGTGGCTCCGCCGAGAATGCCGGTGGTGACGTAGTAGAAGGGGGAGGTGGCGTGCGGGATGTTGGGCGAGGTGGGATGCCAGCGCAGCCCGGTATCCTGCCAGACCATGCCACGGTGCCAGCCTTGCATTTTGACGACATCGAGACGCGGAACACGCGAGACCCAGCCGCGCGAGCAGGCCATCATGGCGAGTTCGCCGGCGGTCATGCCATGAACGTAAGGAACGGGAATCTGGCCGACGAAGGATTTCCATTTCGATTCCAGCGGCGGACCTTCGACACGCCAGCCGCCCATGGGATTCGGGCGATCAAGCACGACGAACTGTTTGCCGTTCTCTGCGGCGGCCTCCATCGCCACGATCATGGTGCTGATGTAGGTGTAACTGCGGCAGCCAATGTCCTGGAGGTCAAAGACGAGCACGTCGATGGGCGCGAGCATCGCAGGCGTTGGTTTGCGAGTCGGGCCATAGAGCGAATAGACCGTGAGACCGGTCACACTGTCGCGACGGGTGCTGACATGGATGCCAGCACCGATGGTGCCGTCGATGCCATGCTCGGGGGCATAGAGCGCGGTGAGATTGCTGCCCAGTGCCCGCTGCATGACAGTGCGCGTGCGTTCGCCACGGCCCGTTAAGCTGGTGTGGTTGGTGATAAGGCCGACACGCTTGCCACGGATCAAATCAAAGCCGCGTGAGGCCAGGACATCGACCCCGAGCATGAACGGTCCGACTTGTGCCGCCTGGGGCTGATACACCTGCGGCGCAGGCATCTGGCAGGAGACGAGAATGAGCGCCGTAAAGGCCGACACGATGCGAAGAAAGCCGCGAGAGAACATCATGCTGCTCTTTAGCGGAGGATCGTCCGAACGGCAACGCCACCGATGGGGAAAACGATAAATCCGCGGGCTGATTTACTCGCTGGCTTGAGTTATCACGGGCGTATTGAGCTGGAGCAGGCGCTTGGACTCCTCCAAGGCAAACTTGGCGTCGGTGAAGGGCTGCCAACTGATGTCGAGCCAGCGGAGTTTGTTGGATGGGTCGATCAGCAGGGTGGCGTGGAGAGTTTCCTTTTCGAAATCGTCGTAGGCGCGGACTTTTTTGAAAGCTTCGAGGCTGCTGTCGCACAGGATGGGGAAGGGGAGTGGCTGGTCCTTTTTGAGGGCGAGTTTCTCGCGGATTTTTCCAGCGACCTGCGTGGGCTCCAGAGTGACGGCGACAAGCTGGATGCCGGCTTTGTCGAAGTCGGCGGCGGCTTTGGAGAAAGCCTGGATCTGCTCGACGCAGTGGCCGCATTCGTGGCCGAGGTAGAACATGAACAGCGTCGGCTTTTTCGAGCTGTAGTCGGTGCTTTTCACGGGTTTGTTGTCGAGCGTGAGGGCTTCGAAAGTGGGAGCATCGGGCGCGTGCCAGTGGACTGGGCCGAGTGATTCGATCGGAGGGCGGATGCCGCTGTCGGTGCGTTTTGGTGCGGGCGCAGGCCAGTCTCCGCTGATGGCGAAGGTTTTGGCGAGTGCGTCGAAGCGTTTGGCGATGGGAAGGTTGCGATCCATCGCGAAAGCCTGTTTGCGGGTTTCCTCGAAAGCCTTTTTGGCTTCGTCGGTTTTGCCGCAGGCGAGAAGGACTTCAGTTTTGGTGGCGAGGCCGACAAGGTCTTGGGTGAAGTTCTTGGTGAGGTCGGCGGCTTTGGTTTTGTCGTCGAGCTTGAGCCAGTAACGGGCGAGGCGGTCTTTGGGGACGTCGGTGTCTTTGATGGCGTCGAGGAGTTTGGTTTTGTCGGTCTTGGGCAATTTGCTGTCGAGGAGGGCAGTGATGGCCTTCAATTCGGTGAGGGCGTTGTTTTTCGCTTTGACCTCGGGTTTTTCGGCGGGCTTGTCGCTTTTCTTCTTCGGGTCGGATTTTTCTGACTTGTCGGACGAGTCTGCCTTTTTGGGTTTGAGCTTGCTGGTGTCGATGTTGACGAGTTTTTGATCGGTTTTGACGGCTTCGAGAGCCTTGAGTGACTCGGCGAGCAGCTTGGTGTCGTTTTGATGATACGCGGCGAGGCCTTGGGCGCGGAGACGGGTGATGTCGTGAGCGGGATGACCGACGGGGGGGGAGGTGAAGGTTTTCAAGTCGTCCCAGAGTTCCCATTTGATCAGGGTCTCGATCAAGCGGGTGCGGCCGTAGCTGGCGGAAGTGGTTTGTTTGTCGAGGGTGTTGTAGCTCGGGTGACGTGGATTGCCGATGAGGCTGTGCGCGAGGCCGATGGCATCTTTGGCGCGACCGAGGTCGTTGTAGGTGCGGATGAGCCACTCCTCGTTGTGGGCGTAGTTGTGAATTTGATCGGGGAGGACGAACTGGCGGATCATGTAGGCGTGATCGACGCGGGTGCTGGCCTCCTGCTGCCAGGCGGCGTCATCGGGACGCTTCAATTTGGAGAAGGTGTGGCCGGGCATGTGCCACATGTGGGCGATGCCGGGTGCTGCCTGACCACATTGCGCACCGGACTTCAGGGCGAGAATGGGTTTGCTCTGATCCCACAGATGGATGCGGTAGTGATGCGCGGGATGATTGGGAACTGCGGCGAAGATTTGATCGAGCAGGGCATCGACGGCTTGATTGCTGGAGATGGGAGCCTCGGTGCGGGAAAACCAGATGCGCCAGACGAGGAAAGCTTTGGCTTCGATGTCTTTCGGGTCGTCTTGGACGAGGGTTTCGAAGTCTTTGATGCAGTCGAGGCTGCGCTGTTTTTTGTCGCGCTTGTCGTCGCCTTCACGGTAGAGGGTTTCGAGGACGGTGATCCACTTCTGCTCGCGTGGGGTGGCTTTGGCTTTGAGTGGCGTGGCTTTCTTGATGAAGGCGCGGGCGCGTTTTTCGTTGTTCACGTTGGCCATGGACATTCCCCAGTAGGCCATGGCGCAGTCTGGATCAATGGCGGCGACCTGACGGAAGGAGCGCTCAGCTTCGTAATACCAGAAGCCATGAAGCTGGCCGACGCCCTGCGTGAAGAAAGTCTGCGCGTCGGGCTTTTTGGAGCTGATGGGGAATTTGACGGCGTCGCCGCAGCCTGGAATGAGCACGGCGGCTTGACGCGGGCCTTCGTTGAAGGCTTCGCCATGCGCGGAGTGGCCGGGAAGTTCGTCGGCGTGAAGCGGGAGTGCGAGGAGGAGGGCGAGAGGAAGGAACGGGCGCATGAGCAGACTCAAAGAACGTGGCTGGAGGTTGGAAATTGAGAATTACAGGATGAAAAATGCAAAATGCCCGGAGGTGTTACCGCCGGGCATTCGCGAGATGGATGGAGTCATGCCGGAGCATGAACGGCAAACTCACTTGCCGTATCCGGGGGCCGCCTGGCCGTTTTCGTTGATGTGGCCGGTGGTCCAGAGGATGCCGCGGGTGATGAGGTCGAGGTAGCGGGCGTCGCCGACGGTGGCGGTGTTGTGGCCGATGGTGGTGGAGAAGATCTTGGTCTTATTCGGGCCGTATTCGTTGGTCCAGGCGACGACGGCAGTGGCTTCGGTGGCTTTGGCGTCGGGAGGCAGTGTTTCGCCTTTTTTGGCCTTGGGCGGGACGATTTGGATGCCAGAGGCCAGAGGTTTGCCGGTGAGGACCTGGATGTTGTTGTAGAGTTCTTCGTTGATGGTGGTCCAGTTTTCGAGGCCCTGGGTGATGGGGTGCGTTTTGTCGGTGAAGGTGATGGAGATGGGCTGCTGCGGGCCGTGGCCGGTGGACTGGAGGCCGAGCATTTCATACCAGCCAGCGTTGTCGGCACCGGCCTTCACCGGCTCGCGGAAATTGCCCCAGCGGTAGCTGTGCATGGCGCAGTGGAGATTGACGGCGGGCTTGCCGGCTTTGTGCGCGCCGAGAATGGCACCGACGTAGGCAGGATCGGTGACATCGGCGCTGCATTCGTCGTGGATGATGACGTCGAAATCCTTGTCCCAGTCTTTTGCCTTGTAGATTTCAAAGGTGGCCTTGGTGCTCTTGTCGGGGTTGTAGGCAATGTCCACAATGGCGTTGATGCGAGACTCGATGCCTTCTTTGAGTGCCATGGGCTGCTTGTCATACTCATGGCAGCAACCACCAGCGACGATCAAAACGCGGAGTGGCTTGACGGCAGAGTCGGCGGCCTGGGCGAGGAAGAGGCCAGTGGCGAGCGCGAGGGTGGCGAGAGGGAAGAGGAGTTTCATGGTTGGAATGACAGAGGCAGGTTTTGCGAGGCGATGATTGCTGCGCGGATCAAACGAGATGTCGAGCGGTAAAATTGCGGCGGGAACTTTGACAGGAAGAGCATCTGTGGCGATGGCTGGGGTGTGGGAGATTTTTTATCGTTTGATGATTTGATGCACTGGAACGCGGTGGCTGAGCGCTTCACGCCGCCTGCGCGGCTGGCGGTTATAGGCGACCCGATTGCGCATTCTCGTAGCCCGCAGATGCACAATCCGGCGCTGAAGGCCTGTGGCATTGAGGCGCAGTACATTCGTGTGCAAGTGCCAGTGGGGCAGGTGGCGGAGGCTTTCCGGCAGTTCGCGGCGTGTGGCTTCCTCGGCGTGAACATCACCATCCCGCACAAGTTCGAGGCGCTGGATGCCGTGGACGTGCTCGATCCGCTGGCACGGCAGCTCGGTGCGGTTAACACACTGGCGATTCGCGATGGCAAACTGTATGGCTACAATAGTGACGGACCGGGCTTTTTGCGGAGCGTGAAGGAGGTGTTCGGAGTCGAGGTGAAGGATCTGCGCGTGCTGATTCTCGGTGCTGGTGGCGGCGCGGGACGTGCGGTGGCGGTGCAGAGCGCTTTGGAGCAGTGTCCGAGGCTTGTTTTGGCGAATCGCACCGCAGCGAAAGCGGAGGCTCTGGCGGCGGAGGTGGCTAAATTCTCACCGAAAGCGGAGGTGAAGGTGATTCCATGGACGGATGAGGCCGTGGCAGCGGAAATGGCGGGAATTGATCTTGTCGTGAATGCGACCTCGCTTGGCATGAAGTCCGGCGACACTAAACTCCTGCCTGCGGAGGCGCTGCAAGCCCGACATCTCGTGTTTGACATGGTTTACCGCGCCGGTGGTGAAACGCCGCTGCTGACAGATGCGAAACGGGCAGGTGCGAAGGTGGTGGACGGTCTCACGCTGCTGCTGCATCAGGGTGCGATCTCGTTTGAGCACTGGTTTGAGCGGCCTGCACCGCTGGAAGAGATGCGTGAAGGCTTGCGCAATGCTGTGATGACGTGAAGATTACTACGCCTCCCGCATGACCTCCTCACAGCATTTTGCCCTTAGCTTTTTTGGACCCGTTCTCATGGGCGCGTTCTATTGTGGGTTCATTTACCTGATTTGGAACTGGTTGGAATTTCACCGCCTCCCGCCGCTGGTAATGATGCTGGTAGGGGGGGTGGCTGTTGCCATGGCGACACGTTGGTTTGTGAGAAATTGCATTTCGGTGGCCTGTCCGTTCTGCGGCGGGAAGAGCTACGAGATCCCCGACAGGGGCAACCGCTTCATGTGCCGTGTCTGTGGCAAGGACCACTAGGCACGCTGGGCGGCAATAAATCGGCTTGCTCAATGTCGTGAAAGTCGTTACCTATGAACGGCGTTTGAGTCCTTGGCTCCGCCAGCGTCTTTCTGTAAGCGCTTTCCTTTCTGACTTTCCCTGCATGATTTTTTCTTTGTCGCGTCCACCCACCCCGCATGATCGGGAGACAGCAGACGCGTGCATGTCGGAATCGAGTCCGTGCTGATATGATGTTTGCAGCGCGTTTTTCTCGAATGATTTTCCAGGTGGTTGCCACAAGGCGGCCTGGAGTTTTGAACACACCCGGAGGTATCCCATAAGCAATCCATTCCAGCAATTGAGCGGCGGCAATTTCGCGCCGCGTCCCCAGCAAAACCAGGGCGGAGGAGTTCCACCGCCGTCGCCAGCGCTGCGTCCAACAGGCCCAGCAGGCCCGGCGCTGCGTCCAGCGGGTCCAGCGGGTCCAGCGGGTCCATCCGGCCCGGCGCCGCGTCCAGCGGGTCCAGCAGGGCCTGCGCGCCCCGCAGGTGCTTACGCGGGTGGTGGCAACAGCCAGTTCCGTCCAGGGGGGCAAAATCGCCCCGGTGGTCGTGACAGGCCGAACGGACGCTTTGTGGATCAGACCCGTGTGAACGAGCGCATTCGTGCGCCGAAGGTGCGGGTGGTTGAGGAGGATGGGCATCATCAATTGGGCATCATTCCGACTTCGCAGGCCATTCGCATCGCCAAAGAGCGTGGATTGGACCTCGTGGAAGTCGCGCCGAACGCCGACCCGCCCGTGTGCAAGATCGTCAACTACGGCAAATACAAATACATCCAGGAGAAGCACAAGAAGGAGGCCCACAAGCATCACAAGGCCGGCAAGGTGAAGGAAATGAAGTTCCGCATCGGCATCGACCCGCATGACTACCTGATCAAGATCACGCATGCCGAGGACTTCCTGGCCGAAGGCCACAAGGTGCGCATTCAGCTTCAGTTTCGCGGCCGCCAGATGGCGCATCAGGAGCTGGGACATCTGCTGGCCAAGAAGATTAAGGAAGATCTTCTCACCATGGGCCATGTCGATCAGGAGCCGAGGATGGCCGGCCGAAACATCAACATGCAGATCAGTCCGCTGCCGGAACGCCAGCGCCACCGCAAGTTCAAGACTCACCTCAAAGGCGTCACCGCGCACAGTGACATCTTGCACGCGGAAGGTCACGATCCGCGTGAAGAGAAGCACGATGAGGAGCCTCATGATGACAATCATCACGATGAGAATCACGAGGCACCACCGCCGGAAGAAAAAGCCGCACCAGCACCCGCTGCTGAATAAAATTACGAAGGGCAGGAGTTCATCTCCTGCCCTTTCTCATTTCAGGCCACGGACGCCGCCAGATCGCGCATCGACTGATTCATGTCCGGTGGTCCGAATGATGACGTGCCGCAGACGAACAAGTTCGCGCCGTTCTGCTTCGCAATCGGCGCGGTATTCGTGTAGATGCCGCCATCCACCTCCAGGTGGAACTTCAAACCGTGCGCATCGCGGTAATCGCGTGCGGCAGCCAGCTTTGGCATTGTTTCCTTCTCCATGAAGGGCTGCCCGCCAAATCCGGGCACCACGGTCATCACCAGCAGCAGGTCGATGTCCTTCACAAACGGCAGCGCCGCCTCAAACGGCGTGCTTGGGTGCAGCGCGATGCCGCAGTGCAAACCGGCGGCCCGGATACGCTGCAAAGTCTCCGCCACCGAGGTGTCGTAGTTTGCTTCGACGTGGATTGTGATGTTGTTCGCACCCGCTTTGATGAACCGTTCCAGATAATGGTCCGCCCGGTGAATCATGAGATGCACGTCCAGGTACAGGTCCGTCACCTTGCGCACCGTCTGTACCATCTGCGGACCGAAGGAGATGTTATCGACGAACGCCCCGTCCATCACGTCCAGGTGAAGCCACTGTGCCCCGGCGTTTGAGGCGCGTTTCACTTCGGCGTCGATTTTTGACCAGTCGGAGGCCAGCAGGGACGGGAGAATGAGGTCGGTCGTGTGATCCATGCCCTGAGATAAGGTTCAAGGTTCAAAGTTCAAGGTTTGAGTTGGCCGCGCAGCCGTTTATAAACCCGCGTGGCCGATACCCTCATCATCAACCCCTTCGACGACGAGCATTTCATGCGCGAGGCGCTGCGGCAGGCCCGCAAGGCCGCCAAACAGGATGAAGTGCCCATTGGAGCCATCATCGTGCATCAAGGGAACGTCATCGGCCGCGCCTGGAACCAGGTAGAGACCCTCAAGGACGCCACCGCTCATGCCGAAATGCTCGCCCTCACCCAGGCTGAGAGCGCCCTGGGCGACTGGCGGCTCAACGAATGCGATCTCTATGTCACCAAGGAGCCCTGCCCGATGTGTGCCGGTGCCATCATCCACTGCCGCGTCCGCCGCGTCATCTTCGGCTGCCCCGATGTCAAAGGTGGCGCCGCCGGCGGCTACTGGAACCTCCTCCAAGCCCCCAACCTCAACCATCGCTGCGAAATCACTCCTGGTGTGCTCAATGCCGACTGCGTTGCCATCCTCAAAGAATTCTTCGCTGAAGCTCGTCGCCGTCGGGCCGAAGGACTGGAGCACAAAAAGGGCGCAGCCAAAGACGGTGATGATGTCGTGGTGTTCGATGGGCCGTGAGGAGGCAAATACCGCAGTCACGGTTCTCCTTGATCGGATGCAGCGTGAACGTAGCATCGGGCGAAGTGGGTGCTGACGTTCCTAGCCTTACAGTCTGCTGCCCGTGATCCGCACGTTGTTGAAATCGATGGCTTCGAATGTCTTGAAGTCTGTGTCGAAAGTCAGCACTGCCTTCCCGCCCTTTTTTGTCAGTACCACCACATGCGGGTCTTTGACAGTAAACTTGGCGACGAAGTGGGGATGCCGGAAAGTGCCATCGTCCATGAATATGCATTCACGGTCTGGCACCCCGGCACTCACATTGCGCCACGACCATTTCGTGCCGATCAGGAACGCCCGCACATCCACCGTCGTGCCACCCTTCTTCGGGGCCGCAGGGGGAGTCTTGGCAGCCTCCTTCTTCGACGCTGCCGGTGGGGCTGGCTCACCCAAGCACAACGACGATAAACCCAGGATGGAGAGGAGTAGGAATGTTTTCATGGGAGGGACACAAGAGAGAAACGGATAGGGGGATCCGAACCATTGAATGAAAACCGCTCATGTCGAGCATGATAAAGGTGGCTTCACTCCTCACCCGCAAACGTCGCCACCACACGCGGTTCTTCGCCTGTCTTGATTGAAAACACCTCGCAGCTCGCGGCAAAGGGATCACTGGTATAGCGTTCAGCGAGGTCGGCGGTGAATTCCTGGAGAATGTCAGACCGGGCGGGGAAGACGTAGAGAGCGTGGCGGTCCGGCATGGCGACCCAGATTTCTTTGCCGAACAGCTCCTCGAAAATCTTCGGCAGGGAAGGAGCGCTGAGCAGGGTGGGGAACAGGGGCGACTCACCGCGATAGACGGCATAGGCGATCTTGCCGTCCGCTCCCTTTTTCAATTCGGGCTGCATCTGCGTCAGGCGCTTGTCAGCGGCGGTTTTGGCTCGCTGGGCGAAGGTTTCGACGCTCAGGCCGAGTTTGGCGAAGGAGGCCTGCGAGTACGGCTCGATTCCGCTCGGTGACACGGCGGATTCGCGATACGGCGTGAGTACGGTCTGCTTCGCGCCTGCTGGTACGATGGAAAGAGCAGTGCGCATCGCCTTCGGCTCCGGCATGAGCAGCAGGGTTTCGAGCTTGCGTTCCGTCTTGGCGGGTTGCTGTGCGTGCAGAGCATTCGCGGCGAGGAGAAGGAGGCAGAGAAGCGTGCGCATGAGGCAAGACAGTGGCGGGAACTGGCCACGAAGCAAACGCACGCATCTACTGGGAGTTGCTGGTAGAGAATAGAGGTCAAATTTGCCCGGGTTCTCCCAAGTGTCTGGGCATGGGTTTGTGATAATTTCGAGAAAGGTCATCCGCTGAGCGGATCACTGGCTGGCCGGCTATTTTCAGATTTGCCTGGAAAGCAGGGAGAAATTATTTCAAAAACCCTGAAATACTGCTTGCGAGAGCAGAGGGAATCGCCAGAATGCGCGCTCCCAAGGCCCAGCCTCCTTCGTGAAGCTGGTAGATCAAGGCCCTCCACGGAGGGCCTTCATTATCGGAGCCAGAACCGGAAAAGTCTGCGCGTGCTCATTGTGAGCATGGCGCGCTGTCTTCCGAAACCGGCTCCAATAAAAGCCAAGGATCACAGCTCTTTCACACCATGCCCACCATCAATCAACTCGTCAGACACGGCCGCAAAGACAAGGCGGTAAAGTCGAAGTCACCCGCGCTTGCCAAGTGCCCGCAGCGTCGTGGCGTTTGCCTCCAGGTGATGACCCGCACGCCCAAGAAACCGAACTCGGCCTTGCGCAAGGTGGCCAAGGTACGCCTGACCAACGGCTATGAAGTCATCGCCTACATCGGCGGCGAAGGTCACAACCTCCAGGAGCACAGCATTGTTCTCGTGCGTGGCGGACGTGTGAAGGATTTGCCGGGTGTGCGTTACCACATCGTGCGCGGCACGCTGGACTGCCTTGGAGTTGACGCTCGTCGTCGCGGCCGTTCCAAATACGGTGCGAAACGTCCGAAGGCCGGTGCCGCCGCCGTTGCCGCGAAGAAGAAGTAATTCCCGCTGATTTCACCCTCCATCTCACCACGTCATGGCCCGCAGAAAACGCGTTTATAACAAAGAGGTTCGCAAGGATAGCCGCTACGATAGCGAACTGGTCGCCGCCCTCATCAGCAACATCATGCTGGATGGCAAGAAGTCGCTCGCCGAGCGCATTGTCTATACAGCCATCGAACAGCTCAATGACAAGACGGACAGCGTCGATCCGCTGGAGCTCTTCAATCGCGCCATTGAGAACACCAAGCCACGCGTGGAAGTCAAAGCCCGCCGCGTCGGTGGTGCCACCTATCAGGTGCCGCTGGAAGTTTCCCCTCGTCGTCAGGAGTCCCTGGCCATGCGCTGGATTGTTGGTTTTGCCCGTGGCCGCAAAGGCCAGGCCATGCACCGCGCCCTGGCGAATGAGCTGAAGGATGCCGCACAAGGGCAGGGGAATGCCGTCCGCAAGCGGGACGACGTTCACAAGCAGGCGCAGGCCAACCGTGCGTTCGCTCACTTCCGCTTCTAAGCCGTCTCTCATCACGATTTCCCGTCCATTTCACGTCAATTTTGTTCCATGGCTAACCCCAACTCCCCCAACCGCGAATACCCTCTTGAGCGCACCCGGAATATCGGGATCTGCGCGCATATTGACGCGGGCAAGACGACCCTGACCGAGCGTATTCTCTTCTACACCGGCATGATCCACAAGATCGGCGAGGTGCATGACGGTGCTGCGACCACCGACTGGATGGAGCAGGAAAAAGAGCGTGGTATCACCATCACTTCTGCTGCTGTGACCGCACGCTGGAAGCAGCTCAAGGAAGAGGGCATCTTCAAGCTGCGCGAATTGGAAGACATTCGCGTCAACATCATCGACACCCCCGGACACGTGGACTTCACCGCTGAAGTGGAACGTTCCCTCCGTGTGCTTGACGGCGCGATCTTTGTGCTTTGCGGTGTGGCCGGCGTCCAGCCGCAGTCTGAGACGGTGTATCGTCAGGCTGAGAAATACAGCGTTCCTCGCATCGCCTTCGTGAACAAGATGGACCGCACGGGCGCCAATTTCGACAATGTGGTGAATGACGTGCGCAAAAAGCTGGGTGCGAATGCCTGGCCGATCCTGATTCCGATCGGTGCCGAAGAAAATCTCATTGGTCAGATCGACGTGGTGAACCAAAAGGCGATCATCTATAACGATGACGAAAAGTTTGGCTCTTCCTACACGGTGCGTGACCTGGAAGGCGACGAAATCAAGAAGGCCAAGGAAAACTACGACGGCCTCGTTGCTGAGATTTGCAATCATGACGAAGAACTCGGCATGATGTTCCTTGAAGAGAAGCCGATCACGATTCGGGAAGTGAAAGAAGCCCTTCGCCGCACGGTGATCGCCAACAAGATCATTCCGATGGCCGGTGGTTCCGCCTTCAAAAACAAGGGCGTGCAGTATCTGATCGATGCTGTGATCGACTATCTCCCAGGGCCGCTCGATATTCAGCCCCAGACGGGTCAGCTTGTGGATGATCCTGAAGTGAAGGTCGAAGCGCTGCCAGACGATAATGGCAAATTCTGCGCCCTTGGCTTCAAGCTCTGGTCCGACAAATTTGGCCGCCTCGTGTTCTTCCGTGTGTATTCCGGCTGCGTCAGAAAAGGCGACACGATCTACAATCCCCGCACCCGCAAATCCGAGCGCGTGGGCCGCTTGATTCAGATTCAGGCCAGCGTTCACAAGGACATTGATTGTTGCTACTCCGGCGATATCGCCGCCCTCGTGGGTGTGAAGGATGTGCGCACAGGCGATACCTTCTGCGACGAAGACCTCGACATCCTGCTCGAGCCTCCAACCTTCCCAGAACCCGTTATCTCGATGGCTGTTGAGCCAAAGACCAAGGGCGACCAGGAAAAGATGGGCAATGCCCTGCAGCGCCTCTCCGAAGAAGATCCGACCTTCTTCGTCAAGACCGACGAAGAAACCGGCCAGGTCATCATCGCCGGCATGGGCGAACTGCACCTCGAAATTCTCTGCGACCGCCTCAAGCGCGAGCACAAGGTCGAAACCAACACCGGCAAGCCGCAGATCGCCTACCGCGAGACGCTCACCATCCCGGCGGATGGCGAAGGCAAGCTCGTCAAGCAGTCCGGTGGTCGCGGTCAATACGGCCACGTTGTGGTCAAAATTCGCCCTGGCGAAAAAGGTTCCGGCATCGTGGTTGAAAACAAAGTCGTCGGCGGCACCATCCCGAAAGAATTCATCAATCCGGCCAAGAACGGCTGCATTGAAGCAGCGCTCAACGGCATCATCGCCGGTTACCCGGTGATCGACATGCAGATCGATCTCGTGGATGGTTCCAGCCATGAAGTCGATTCCAACGAAAACGCCTTCAAAATGGCTGGTATCTTCGCCGTGAAAGACGCGCTCAAGAAAGCCAAGTGCATCCTGCTTGAGCCGATCATGGCCGTGGAAGCCTCCACGCCAGAAGATTACCAGGGCGATATTCTTGGCGACTTGAACCGCCGCCGCGGCAAGATTCAGGGCATGGACATGCGCGGTGCCACCGCCATCCTGCGCGCTGAAGTGCCCCTGGCCGAAATGTTCGGCTACTCCACTGCCATCCGCACCCTTTCCTCCGGCCGCGCCAGCTACTCGATGCAGCCCTCACACTTCGAACAAGTGCCGTCACAGATCGTCGAGACGATCGTCGAACAGCGCGGAGGCGGCAAATCTTAACCTCAGCGGATTGAACCCACTCACCCACGGATCATCGTCATGACTAATCAACGCATCAGAATCCGCCTCCGCGCGTATGACTACCGCGTGCTCGACAAGAGCACTGCCGATATTGTCGAAACCGCGAAGCGCACCGGCGCCCGCGTCGCAGGCCCCATCCCGTTGCCCACCCGCATCGAGAAGTTCACTGTGAACCGTTCCCCGCACGTCGATAAGAAGTCGATGGACCAGTTCGAAATCCGCACGCACAAGCGGCTGCTGGACATCGTCGATCCCACATCCCGCACCGTGGACGAGCTGAAGAAGCTCAACCTCCCATCTGGTGTGGACATCACGATCAAGATCTAACACGGCCACCCATTTTACCCCAGGAGGACACACTCATGAGTCTCGGATTGATCGGCAAAAAACTAGGAATGACCAAGGTCTATGACGCCAAAGGCGATGCCGTGGCAGTCACTGTGGTCGATGTCAGCGGCAACACCATTCTTCAGGTGAAGCGCAGCGACGGCAAAGACAAGTACAGCGCTGTGCAGATCGGTTATGGCGACCAGCTTAAAGAATCCCGTGTCAGCAAGCCGCTGCTCGGTCATTTCAAGAAGCATGGTTGCACCACCGCCAAGCGCATCGTCAAAGAATTCCGCCTCACCGGCGACGACAAGCTGCCTGCGGAAGATTTCAAGCTCGACGCCAGCCTGTTCACCAACGGCCAGGTCGTCGATGTGATCGGCACCACCAAGGGCAAGGGTTTCCAGGGCGTTGTGAAGCGCCACGGTTTCGCCGGCCAGCCTGCCACGCACGGTCACATGATGCATCGTCGTCCTGGTTCCATCGGTTGCCGTCTTACCCCCGGTCTCGTCTGGAAGAATCAGAAGATGCCCGGCCATGACGGCGTCTCCCGCCGCACAGTGCAGAATCTCGTTGTCGTGCAGAGCCGTCCTGAAGAAGGCGTGCTGCTCATCGGTGGCGCGCTTCCTGGGAACACCGGCAGCATCGTTGTGGTGCGTCCTGGCAAGAAGGCCGGCGCTAAAAAAGTAGTCGTCCAACGTGTCTCCACCAAGGCAGCTAAGAAATAATTTCTGAGGAACTGAATCATGTCCGCGAACATTCTAACAGCCGATGCCGCAAAGCAGGCGAACATTCAACTCACCGAGGGCTACAAAGGCTCCCAGGCGCTGAGTGACACCTTGGTGGCCTACCGTGCCAACCGCCGTCAAAGCAACGCCCACACCAAAAACCGTTCGGAAGTCTCCGGTTCCGGCAAGAAAATGTGGAACCAGAAGGGCACCGGCAATGCTCGTATGGGCAGCAAGCGCTCCCCGATTTGGAGTGGTGGTGGTGTCGTCTTCGGCCCACGCAACACCACCGTTTACGCGAAGAAGATCCCCAAGAGCACCAAAAAGCTCGCCCTCCGCGCCGCTTTGACCGCCCGCATCCTGGATGGTGAAGTGCTCACCACCAGCAATTTCGCCGTCGCTGATGGCAAGACCAAGAGCTTCATCGCCGCAGTCAACGGTCTCACCACCGCCAAGAACGTGCTGCTCATCGGCAAAGGCTTTGATGAACTCACCTTCCGCGCCGGCCGCAATGTCCAGAACGTCCAGCTCATCTCCGCTGATGACGTGAACGCCGAGCACCTCCTCCGCTATCGCAGCGTCGTTGTCACCGGCGACGCCCTTGAAACCCTTGCCAAAAGGACCGCCTGATCATGAAAGACCTTCATAAAGTCATCAAAACCATCCGCCTCAGCGAAAAAGCCACGCTGCTGGGCGAGAAGAACAACGAGTACGTGTTTTCCGTCGATGTCGAAGCCACCAAAATCGACATCAAGCAGGCCATCGAAAAGCTGTTCGGCAAGAAAGTCACCGGCGTCCGCACTTGCAATTATGATGGCAAGGCCCGTCGTGAACGCCGCGCCGACTACGGCCGCACCAATCATTGGAAGAAAGCCATCGTCCGCCTCAAGGCGGGTGAAAAGTTCGATCTCGCTTAACCCAGGTATCCGGCCCGCAGGCACAACCCTTTAACTTATCCCACCGTCATGGCGCTGAAAACATTCAAGCCCACCACTCCCACCAATCGCTACAAGGAGTGGAACTCCTTTGAGGAGATCACCAAGCACTCGCCGGAGAAAAGCCTCACCGTGGCTCTCCGCAAGTCTGGTGGCCGTAACAACACTGGCCGCATCACCACCCGTCACATCGGCGGTGGTCACGTCCAGCGCTATCGCCTCATCGACTTCAAGCGTTCCCGTCGCGATGAAGCTGCGAAGGTCGTCGGCATCGAATACGATCCGAACCGCTCCTCCCGCATCGCCCTCATCGAATACAAGGACGGTCAGCGTGCCTACATCCTCGCGCCGAACAATCTCGCTGTCGGTGCCTCCGTGACCGCTGGTGAAAAAGCCGCTCCAGAACTCGGCAATGCGCTTCCTTTGAGCAAAATCCCTCTTGGCACCTCGATCCACAACATCGAGCTGTCCCCCGGCAAAGGTGGCGTTGTCGCCCGTGCCGCTGGTCAGGCAGCCGTGCTCTCCAACCGTGAAGGTGAGTTCGCCCTTGTGCGCATGCCTTCCGGCGAAATCCGCAAGATTCTCGCCACCTGCTATGCCACCATCGGCCAGGTCGGTAACGTCGAGCACATGAACGTCGTCAGCGCCAAGGCGGGCCGCACCCGCTGGCAGGGCACCCGCCCGACCGTGCGCGGCATGTGTATGAACCCGATTGACCATCCGAACGGTGGTGGCGAAGGCCGCTCCAAGTCAGGTGGTGGTCGTCAGCACCTTCTTAGCCCTTGGGGCCATGCGAAGGGCGAGAAGACTCGCAACAAGAAGAAGGCCACGAACAAGCTCATCGTGCAGACCCGTCACGCCAAGAAGTAATCCATTCCCTACTCACGCATTCTCATGGCACGCTCCCTCAAAAAAGGTCCCTTCGTTCAGCAAGCCCTCCTCGACAAGGTGGACAAGCTCAACGACGCCAAGCAAAAACGCCCGATCAAGACTTGGGCACGTTCCTCCATGGTCACTCCTGACCTGGTGGGCCACACCTTCCTCGTTCACAACGGCAAGGACTTCGTCTCCGTCTATGTGACTGAAAACATGGTCGGCCATCGCCTCGGAGAGTTCTCCCTGACCCGCCTCTTCAAGTCTCACGGTGCCGTCACCGTCAAGGCCGCCAAATAATCACTGAGCATCGAGAACTTCATGTCCATCCGCACCTCCATCGCCAAACTCACTCTCTCGCTGCTCCTCGCGGCGGGTGTGGCTGGCGTGCGTGCGGATGACAGGCTGGAACTTCAGGAACTTCACACCACGCTTCAGGTCGCTGCCGCCAAGATCCAGGCCCTCGAAGCCCAGAACAACGCGTCCAAGGACAAGAACGATGCGCTGGCCCAGAGTGCCGCCGCCGCCAACTCCGAGAGCAACGAATTGAAGGACCGCTACGAAAAACTGCGCGGCCTGCTCGAAGGGCTCGGCGTGGGTGCGCTCGAAAACTCCAAAGATCAGACTCAGGAGCGTCTGCTCTCCGCCCTCAGCGACTTGCGTATCATGAAGGAGCAGCGCGATGAACTCGCCAATGCCCTGATTGAACTCGCCGAAGCCGGCATGGGGCTGATGAAGAGCGCCCAGAACGCCGATCCTGCCACATCTGACCGCCTCAACAAAGCGATCACCAAGGCTGACGGTGCGCTCGTCAAAGCCGGTGGTGGCCAGGCCGAAGGCCAGCCCGCTGGTGACATGCAAAATGCCCGTGTGGTCAGTCTGAAGAATGAACTCGGCATCGCCGTGCTCTCCATCGGTGCCAAAGACGGCGTGAAGCCAGGCATGCCGTTTGAAATTTTCCGCGAGGACAAGCCCATCGCCAAAGTCCTCGTCACTGAAGTTCGCAACTCCGTCTGTGGTGCCGTGGTCCAAGAACTGGCCAGCGCCAACGATCCCGTCCGCGTGGGCGACCGGGGCCGCGTCGATCTCAACAAATCCCTCTAAGCAAGTCCAGAACCCCCCTCGCTTTATGTCCGTCCGCTCAGTCCTCAAATACGCCAGGATCTCCTCGCAGAAAGCCCGTCAGGTCACGCGCGCCATCACCGGCCTGCCTGTTTCCCAGGCGTTGAGCGTTCTCGACTTCACGCCAAAGAAGGCCGCCTTCCTCATTGGTAAAACCCTCCGCTCCGCCATCGCGAACGCCGAGAACAACCATGAGTTGGACGCCTCCGAGTTCATCGTCGAATCCGCCATCGCCACTCCTGGTCCCGTCCTCAGTCGTATCATGCCGCGTGCGCGTGGCTCCGCCGCTCCGATCAAGAAGCGCATGACGCACATCACTATCATCATCGGTGCTCCGAAAGCTGAAGAAGCCAAAGCCGAAGGAGAGAAGAAAGCTCCTAAATCCGCCCGCCGTGACGCTCCTGCCAAGAAGAAGGCAGCTAAAGCCAAAGCCAAAGTTTCCGAATAACCGCCCGCCACCGAACCGCACCTCCTCACTTTATGGGACAGAAAGTAAATCCGATCGGCTTCCGCCTCGCAGTCACCAAAGACTGGCGCTCCAAGTGGTATGCCCCTGAAAAAGAATATGCAGACTCGCTGCACAGCGACCTCGCTATCCGTGGCTATCTCAAGGAGAAGCTCATGCAGGCCGCAATCTCGAAGATCGTCATCGAACGCGCCTGGAACCAGGTCCGTGTGACGCTCCACACCGCCCGTCCCGGTCTCGTCATCGGCCGCAAAGGCCAGGAAATCGACGTGATGAGCCAGAAGATCTCCGAGATGTGCGGTGGCAAGCAGGTGAAAATCGACATCTTTGAAATCAAGCAGCCCGAGCTCGACGCCCAGCTCGTCGCCGAGGCCGTTGCCGTTCAGCTTGAACGCCGTATTTCCTTCCGCCGCGCCATGAAGCGCTCCGTGCAGACCGCGATGGACATGGGTGCTGACGGCATCCGTCTCCGCTGCGCCGGTCGTCTCGGTGGCGCCGACATTGCCCGTGCTGAGTGGTATCGCCAGGGCAAGGTGCCGCTTCAAACGCTGCGTATCCCGATTGACTATGGCTTTGCCGAAGCCCGCACCGTTTACGGCATCATCGGCGTGAAGTGCTGGATGAACCGTGGCAATGCCCCTGAAGGCGTCTCCCGTCCTTCCGGTGACCGCCGCCCGCGCAACAACGACCGTGGTGACCGCCGCCCTGGCGCTCCCGGTCCCCGTGGTGGCGAACGTGGTCGTGGCGGCCCTGGTGGTGGTTCCGGTTATGGTTCCCCCGCTCCCGCCCCGGCACCAGCCCCCGCCCAGGCATGATCAGCCTCCACCTTTTGAACTAAAACCTTCCCACAGGACAGAGACGTATGGCCCTTCTTCCCAGCAGAGTTAAATATCGCAAATCGCAACGCGGCAACCGCGGTGGCAACGCCACCAGCGGCAACAAGCTCGACTTCGGTGAGTTCGGACTCCAGACCCTTGAACGCGGCTGGATCAAGAACATCCACATTGAAGCCTGCCGTGTCGCCATCACCCGCTTCCTGAAGCGCAAAGGCAAGGTTTTCGTCCGCATTTTCCCGCACAAGCCCGTCACCCAGCGCCCGCCGGAAGTCCGAATGGGTAAAGGTAAAGGCGCCCCGGAATTCTGGGTCGCTGTCGTCCTCCCCGGGCACATGCTGTTTGAAATCTCCGGCGTCAACGAGGCCACCGCCCGTGAAGCCTGCCGCCTGGCCGCTACGAAACTCGGCCTCCGTTGCCGCTTCGTCAGCCGCGAAAGCCTGCACAAATAACCACCACGCGAACCGAGAACCGCGAACTGCGAACTGAATTATGAAGATCAAAGAACTCCGTGAATCGACTGTGGAAGAGCTTTCCGCACGCCGTCGCGAACTGAAGCAGGAGGCGCTCAATCTGCGCATCCAGCAGAGCGCCGGTGGCGGCCAGCTCGAAAATCCTGCGCGCCTGACCCACATCCGCAAGGAGATCGCCCGCATCGAAACCATCATCACCGAGCGCACCCGCGCCGCGGCTGCCAAGAAGGCCGCCTGATCCGGTCACCAACCCCCTGAAGCAATTTTAACATCATGAGCGAGACCACCGCAGCAGCCCCTGCCGCCACCGAAAAGAAAACCGTGCGCAAGACGCGCGTCGGCG
Source organism: Prosthecobacter sp. (assembly GCF_034366625.1). Taxonomy (NCBI): domain Bacteria; kingdom Pseudomonadati; phylum Verrucomicrobiota; class Verrucomicrobiia; order Verrucomicrobiales; family Verrucomicrobiaceae; genus Prosthecobacter; species Prosthecobacter sp. The sequence continues at coordinate 13,202 of NZ_JAXMIH010000024.1, read as the reverse complement.
TCGTGTTGTCCGACAAAATGGCGAAGACCATCGTCGTCAAAGTCGAACGCCGCGTTCCGCATCCGCAGTTCAAGAAGATCGTGCGCAAGACCTCCAAGTTCTATGCTCATGACGAGAAGGAACAGGCCAAGGAGGGCGACAAGGTGCTCATCGGCGAAACCCGTCCGCTTTCGAAGCTGAAGCGCTGGGAACTGCTGGAAGTTCAGAAGCACTAATCGCAATTTTTTGAACCCCTTAACCTGACCAGGAGAAACAGCTTATGTTGCAAATGGAATCTTCAATCCCGGTGGCTGACAACACCGGTGCCCGCTTGGCCACGATGATCGGCGTGCTGGGCAAGAAAAACACCCGCTTCGCCTATGTTGGCGACATCATCACCGCGCACGTTCGCGAGTCCACCCCGACCGCCGCCGTGAAGAAGGGCGAAGTCGTCCGTGCCGTGATCGTCCGCACCTCGCATCCGATCCGTCGTGTGGATGGCTCGATCCTGCGTTTCGACCGGAACGCCATGGTCATCATCGACAAGGACAACAACCCGCGCGGCACCCGCATCTTTGGCCCGGTGGCCCGTGAGCTGCGCGACAAAAACTTCATGAAGATCGTTTCCCTCGCCCCCGAAGTGCTATGAGCAGCCACATCAAGACCCACGTTAAAAAGGGCGACAATGTCGTCGTCATCTCCGGAGCCGCCAAAGGCGCGCAGGGCGTTGTCCTGCAAGTGCAGCCGGGCAAAGGCCGTGTGCTCGTTGAAGGCGTGCGCATGATCAAAAAAGCGATCAAGCCCACCCAGCAGAACCAGGCCGGCGGCTTCCAGGAAAAAGAAGCCCCCATCCACATTTCCAACGTGAAGCGCGTCGAAGCGCCCGCGAAAGAGAAGAAAAAGAAAGTTGCTAAGAAGAAGGCCAAAGCCTAAATCCCCGCCCCCCATTTGCTTCCCCCTTTACCATCGTCGCTCCGCACGGTGCGGCCATTGAAGGAAAGGAGGCACAGCCCAAACTGAATCATGGAATACTCCCTCAAGACCCTCTACAAACAGAAGCGCGACGAACTGAAGACCCAGCTCGCCCTCACCAACATCCATCAGGTTCCCAAGCTTGAAAAAATCGTCATCAACTGCTCTGTCGGCAGCCAGGGCGAACGCAAGCAGGCGATCGAAGATGCGGTGAACGAAGTCACTCTCATCACCGGCCAGAAGCCCATCATCACCAAAAGCAAGAAGGCCATCGCCAACTTCAAGCTGCGTGAAGGTGAAAACATCGGCGTTAAAGTTACTCTGCGCGGCGTTAAGATGTATGACTTCATGATGCGCCTCGTGCGCACCGCCATCCCGCGTATTCGTGACTTCCGTGGTGTCGCTCCCCGCGCCTTTGACGGCCGTGGCAACTACACCCTCGGTGTCTCCGACCAGTCTATCTTCCCTGAGATCGAGATCGACAAGATCAAGCGTCCCCTCGGTTTTGACATCACCTTCGTCACCAGCACGAACAATGATGATCATGCGCGTGAAATGCTGCGTGCCCTGGGCATGCCGTTCCGCACCCGCACCGCCCAGCCGAAGAAGGAAGATGGCTCTGAAGCCGCTGCCGCCTAATTTAAGAACCCCCGGACACCCTCAGCGTCATGACCGACCCGATCGCAGATTATCTCACCCGCATCCGCAATGCCTGCTCCGCACAGCAGGAGCAGGTGCTCATTCCCTTCTCGAAGATGAAAGCCGAACTCTCCCGCATCCTGCAGGAAGAAGGCTACATCTGGAGCTATGAAGTGGACACCAACGCCACCCATCCTCGCCTCAAGCTCAAGCTCAAGTATCAGGACAAGGCACCTGTCATCCGCAAGATCGACCGCGCCAGCAAGCCCGGCCTGCGCAAGTATGTGGGCAGCGATGAGATCCCCCGCGTCCTCGGCGGCCTCGGCATTTCCATTCTTTCCACCCCGCGTGGCATCATGACCGGTGCCAAGGCCCGCAAGGCCAAAGTGGGTGGCGAACTCCTCGCCACCGTCTGGTAAACCTCCAACTGTCACCACCTTCATGTCACGCGTAGGCAAACAACCCATCACCATTCCCGACAAGGTCAGCATCAAGATCGGCGACGACCGTTCGGTGCATGTCAAAGGCCCCAAGGGCGAACTTGGCTGGAATCTTCCGCTCGGCGTCAAAGTCGATGCCGATGCCAAGACCATCAACGTCACCCGCGAGTCCGATGAGCGCCAGGTGCGTGCTCTTCACGGCACCACGCAGCGATTGATCTCGAACATGCTCATCGGCGTCAGCCAGGGCTACACCAAGAACCTCGAAATCCACGGCGTCGGCTTCCGCGCTGCGGTCAAAGGCTCCGAGATCGACCTCCAGCTTGGCCAGTCCCATGAACGTCTGCATCCCATCCCGAAAGGGGTGAAGGTGACCGTCACTGAAAACACCAAGATCGCCATCGAAGGCATCGACAAACAGGTTGTCGGGCAGCTTGCCGCCGACATCCGCGCCTACTACCCGCCGGAGCCTTACAAGGCCAAGGGCGTTCGTTATGTGGGCGAGCACATCCGCCGCAAAGCCGGCAAATCCGTCAAGTAATCCCCGGAGATATTCATCATGGCCCTCACCAATCGCAAAGACATCCGCGCTCGCATTCACAAGCGCATCCGCCGCAAGCTCAGCGGCACCGCCGAGCGTCCCCGTCTCGCTGTTTACTTCTCGAACACCAACGTTTACGCCCAGGTCATCGACGATGCGGCCGGCAAGACTCTTGTTTCGGCCTCCACCAAGGAAAAAGGCTACGGCGCTGGCAAGGCCAACGTCGAGAACGCCACCAAGGTCGGTGCCGTCCTCGCCGAGCGTGCCATCGCCAAGAACATCTCCGAAGTGGTCTTCGACCGCGCGGGCTTCATTTATCATGGCAAGGTCAAGGCTCTCGCCGATGCCGCCCGCGAAAAGGGCCTGAAATTCTAATCCACCCGCATTCATTTCTTATATGGCCGATGAAACAGTAATTATTGAGGCACCGCCGGTGGAAGCCGTTGAAGTCGCTGCTCCCGCACCTTCAGTCTTCCGTGGTCGCGATGATCGTGGGCCGCGTGAAGTGGATGGCGTTGAAAAAGTCGTTCACATCAACCGTTGCGCCAAGGTCGTCAAAGGCGGTCGTCGCTTCAGCTTCAGCGCTCTCGTTGTCTCTGGTGATGCCAAGGGCAAGGTCGGTTGCGGATTTGGCAAAGCGAACGAAGTCTCCGACGCCATCAAAAAGGCCACCGAGGCATCCCGCAAGAACATGTACTCCATCTGCCTCAAGGACAGCACCATTCCCCATGAGGTGACCGGTTCCCACGGCGGCGGCCACATTCTGCTCAAGCCTGCCACGCCAGGTACCGGCATCATCGCCGGTGGTGGCGCACGCGCCGTGCTTGAAGCCGCTGGCGTCAAAGACGTGATCGGCAAGTCCCTTGGTTCCAGCAATCACGCCAACGTCGTCAAGGCCACGCTCGCCGCCCTCAGCGCGCTGCGCCCTGCTGACGAAATCCTCCGTGCCCGTGGCAAGCAGATCAAAGAGCGCAAAGCCCTCTGATTCATTTTAGCTTTCAGCTTTTAACTTTTAGTTTTCATCATGCAACTCCAAGACGTTAAACCCCGCCCCGGTGCCAAAAAGCGCCGCAAACGCCTCGGCTGTGGCGAAAGCTCCGGCCACGGCAAAACCTGTGGCAAAGGCAACAAAGGTCAGATGGCCCGCGCAGGACGCGGCATCCGCCCCGGCTTTGAAGGTGGTCAGATGCCCATGCACCGCCGTCTTCCCAAGAAGGGTTTCAACAACAAGGCGTTCAAAGACGTCTTCGAAGTCGTGAATGTTGGCGAACTCAACGATGCCTTCCAGGACGGTGCCGTCATCAACGAAGCCGCTCTGCGTGAAATCGGGCTCGTCAGCCGCAACTGCGATGCCATCAAGATCCTCGGCACTGGCGATCTCGCCCGCAAACTCACCATCCAAGGCGCGCAAGTCAGCGCTGCGGCCCGTGAAAAGATTGAGAAAGCCGGCGGTTCCATCGCCGCCTGATTTTTTCTGACCCAACCGTTTTGATGGGCCGGTCTCCGCGCAGCAAGTGCTGTCAGGAACCAGGCCCATCTTCGCTTAGAGCCCCTCTCCCATGATCTCCGCCTTCGCCAACAGCTTCAAAGTCCCCGAACTTCGCTCGCGCATCCTCTTCACGCTGGCGATGATTGTCATCGTCCGTATCGGCACCTCCATCACGCTTCCGGGCGTCGATCCGACGGTGCTGAATGCCTGGATCGAAAACAAGGCGGGTGACAGTGCCTCCGGTGCCGCCCAGGTCGCCGCGCTGCTCAACATCTTCAGCGGTGGTGGCCTGCAAAACTGCGCCATCTTCGCCCTCGGCATCATGCCTTACATCAGTGCGAGCATCATGCTGCAGCTCCTCACCGCCGTGTGGCCGCCGCTCAGCAAACTGGCCCGCGAGGAGGGCGGTCGTCAGAAGATCACGCAGTACACCCGCATCGCCACCATTGTGCTCTGCGTCTTCCAGGCCACCCTGCTCGCGCAATCACTGGCCGATCCGCAGCAAAACTATCTGATGGCCGGCTTGCAGGATGCCATCGACAAACTAGGCGGGCGACCGCTCGTGCCCAATTACGGCATTGGCTTTGTCTTCACCTCCGTCATCACCATCACGGCCGGCACCATGCTCATGATGTGGCTCGGTGAGCAGATCACCGACCGCGGCATTGGCAACGGCGTCTCCATCCTCATCTGCGTCAACATTGTCTCCGACCTGCCTGGGGCCCTCATCCAGGTCTGGCAGACCTTCGTCGGCAGCGTGAAAGCCAGCCCGGCCAGCGCCTTCACTCTCGTGTTGCTCATGGGCTTCATGATTCTCGTCATCGCCGGTGTTATTGCGCTCACCCAGGCGACACGACGAATTGCCATCACTTACGCCAAACGCGTCGTCGGCCGCAAGGTCTATGGCGGCCAGACGCAGTATCTGCCGCTGAAGATCAATTATTCCGGCGTCATGCCGATCATTTTCGCGCAGGCGATCCTGCTGTTCCCTTCCACCATCCTGGCCTCCTTGTTCAAGGACGTGAACTGGATTCAGCGCATGGCCATCTTCATCAGCACCGGAACCACTTACTACGTCATCTCCGCCGCCCTGATTTTCTTCTTCAGCTACTTCTGGGTCGCCACCATGTTCCAGCCCACGCAGATTTCCGAAGATCTCAAAAAGAGCGGCGGCTACGTCCCTGGCATCCGTCCTGGCAAGCCCACCGCCGACTTCCTCGACTTCACCATGAGCCGCCTCACCTTTGCCGGGGCGATCTTCCTCACCGGTCTCTATGTGATGCCCGGCATCGTCAGCAGTTCCATGCAGATTTCGAGCTCCGCCGCCCAGTTCTTCGGCGGCACCAGCCTGCTGATTCTCGTTGGCGTCGTGCTGGATGTCATGCGTCAGGTCGAAACGCATCTCTTGCAGAGCCATTATGACGGCTTCCTCAAGAAAGGCCGCATCCGTGGCCGCGTGGACCGCGTCCAGCAGGGTGGCCGCACGATGGACTCCACCACCATTGTCTGGATGTGGGTCGGTCTTGCCATCATCGTGCTCTTCGGTGTGGTGTATAAACTGGCTCTGAAGTGAGTTTCATTGATCGCGTCATGGCCTTCGTCAAATCCGGGAACATTCCCATCCGCCACGGCGCTCAGCAGCAGAGCATTCGCAAGGCCTGCCAGGTCGCGCGTGATGTACTGATCAAAACCGCCGCCCAAGTCCACGCCGGTGCCACCACCGCCGAGATCGACCGCTTTGCCGCCGCTGAGATGAAGGCACGTGGTGCCACCAGCGCCTTCCTCGGCTACCGCCAGTTCCCTGGCAACATCTGCGTCTCCATCAACGAAGAAGTGGTACATGGCATCGGCGGCCCGCGCGTCATCCAGGACGGCGACGTCGTCAAAATCGACGTTGGAGTCTATTACGACGGCTGGGTGGGCGACAACGCTCTCACCGTTCCTGTGGGCAATGTCGCCAAGGAAACGCTCCACCTTCTCGCCGCCACCGAGGAATCGCTTCTCGTCGCCGTCAAATACGCTCGTGACGGCTGGATGCTGGGTGACCTCTGCCACAGCGTCGAACATCACGTCACCCAATACGGCTACAGTGTCGTCCGCGAGTTTGTCGGTCATGGTGTCGGCAGAAAGCTCCACGAGGAGCCCCAGGTGCCCAACTACGGCAAAAAAGGCGCGCGTCCGCGCCTCAAGGCCGGCATGACCCTCGCCATCGAGCCCATGATCAACATGGGCACCGACAAGACGCGCATCCTCGCCGACAAATGGACGGTGGTGACGACTGACCGCAAGCCTTCCGCACACTTCGAGCACGTCGTCCTCGTCACCGAAGACGAGCCGGAGATCCTCACCGCTCGTGACCGCATGTTCCCCAAGGGAACCGCCGATCTGACGCCTCGACCGGTGGCAGAACTGGGCTGATTTTTCAGACGTGGCGCTGGCAAAAAAGTCCGCTTTGCATGTCCTTTGCTGCTAGCGATTTCTCCGGCCTGCGTTTGTTTGAATCCCCCATGTCCGAAGCCAGGCCAAGTGCATTCTTTCGTTTCTTTGCGTTCATCCTCGTCACCGGAGGTGTGGTTGTGGGCGGCTGGATGTTTCTGAAGCAGCGTGATCAAACTTCTACCGCCAAACCTGCGGCGGTCGCCAAGGGTGCGGCCCCGGTTTTGACCGCCAAGGTTGCCAAGGAGAACTATGCGCTCGATCTCGATGCCATCGGCACGGTGCGGTCCTTTGAGTCCATCGACATCAGTTCGAACGTGACCGAGTCGGTGACACAGTTGTCCTTCAACGACGGGGACTTCGTCAAAAAGGGCACTCTGCTGGCCCTGCTGAGCGATTCCGAGGAGCAGGCGATGCTCGCATCTGCCAGGGCGACGCTCGCCGAGGAAGAGCGTGAGATCGAGCGTCTCAAAAATCTCGTCAAAGACGGCGCGGCACCCGAGGCACGGCTGGCGGAGCGCAAAACGCTCGCCGACATCGCGAAGCAAAAAATATTCGAGGCCGAGGCGAAGCTCACGGATCGCCGCATCACGGCGCCCTTCGACGGCTGGCTCGGTTTGCGGCGCATCAGTGTCGGCGCGCTGGTCACCCCCGGAACGGTCATTGCCTCGCTCGACAAGATGGACGTGGTGAAGATCGACTTCTCCGTGCCGGAAACCTATCTCGGCACCGTGAAGCCTGGAACATTGATCACCGCGCGCACGGATTCGGATCGCGAACGCAAATACGAGGGCAAAGTGTCGCACCTCGACTCACGCATCGACCCCGTGACGCGCTCCATCCCCACGCGTGCGGAGGTGGCAAATCCCGATCTCGCGCTCAAGCCCGGCATGCTCGTCATGGTGCGGCTCGTGGTAGAGCCGAAGATGTCGCTCTCCATTCCTGAACGCGCGCTGGTTCCCATCGGTGCCAAGGCTTACGTGTTCACGATCCTGGGTGACAAAGCGAAGCGCGTTGAGGTCAAAACCGGCCGCCGCAAGCCGGGCTTTGTCGAAATCACGAGCGGACTCAGTGAAGGGCAGTTGATCGTTGCCGATGGCATCGTCGGTTTGCAGGACGGGGCCGCTGTGAAGGCCGCCGGTGACTACGGCGGTCCTGTGGAGGCCTTCAACCCCGAACAACCCGACACGACGACTCCCTGACATGTGGCTCTCGGATACATCGGTGCGTCGCCCTGTGCTGGCGATGGTGATGAACCTCATCCTCATCGCCTTCGGCGTCGTGGCTTACACGCGTCTGCAAGTCCGTGAGTATCCCGACATCGAGCCGCCCATCGTGACGGTTGAAACTTATTATCGAGGTGCTTCCGCCAGCGTCGTCGAGCGTCGCATCACGCAGCGGCTCGAAGACCGCATCTCGCAGGTGGAGGCCATCAAAAACATCTCCTCCATCAGCGTTGACGGCAAATCCGAGATCACCGTCGAGTTCAATCTGGGCCGCGATCTCGATGCAGGGGCCAATGATATTCGAGAAGCCATCAGTCCGATCCTGCCGACGATGCCGGAGGAAGTGGAGCCGCCGAACGTCGGCAAAACCGAGCTCAGCGCCGAGGTGCTGATGTATCTGAACCTCGCCAGCGACACCCGCAGCACGCTGGAGCTGAACGATTATGCGGAGCGCTACCTGATGGACCGCTTCTCGCGCCTCCCTGGCATCGCTCGCGTGCGCATCTCCGGCGCCGCGCGGTATGCGTTGCGCATCTGGTTGGATCGTGAGGCGCTCGCCGCGCGCGGCCTCACCGCGCTCGATGTCGAGGAGGCCCTGCGCCGTGAAAACATCGACCCGCCTGCGGGAACGGTGCAGTCGCTCGACCGCCAGTTCACCGTGCGCATCAACCGCCAGTATGAGACGACGCAGGACTTTGAAAAACTCGTCATCGCGCGTGGCGAGAACGGTTATCAGGTGCGTCTGGCTGAAGTGGCGAAGGTGGAGCTTGGCGCTGACGAGGCGCGAACCTCGTTCAAAGGCAACCGCGTGCGCATGGTGTCGCTCGGCATGGTGCGCCAGTCGCGCGCGAACCCGCTCGACGTGGCCAGGGCCGTGCGCGCCGAGGCTGACAAGATCCGCGCCACGCTGCCGAAGGACATGCGGCTCGACAACAGCTACGACATCAGCCAGTTCATCGAGGAATCCATCCACGAGGTCTATCGCACGCTTGTCATCGCCCTCGCCCTCGTCGTGGCGATCATCTATCTCTTCCTGGGCAATATGCGCGCCGTGCTGGTGCCCATCGTGGCCGTTCCGGTCAGCGTGTTCGCCACCTGCATCGTTTTGTATGCCCTGGATTTCTCGATGAACACGCTCACGCTGCTGGCGTTCGTGCTCGCCATCGGCCTCGTGGTCGATGATGCCATCGTGGTGCTCGAAAACATCCACCGCCGCATCGAACTGGGCGAAAAGCCGCTCGTGGCATCCTTCCTCGGCACGCGGCAGGTCGGATTCGCCGTCATCGCCACGACGCTGGTGCTGCTGGCGGTGTTTGTGCCCGTCACTTTCATGCCGGGGGACACGGGTCGCTTGTTTGCCGAGTTCAGCGTCACTCTGGCCATCGCCGTGGGATTCAGCGGCTTCGTGGCGCTCACGCTTTCTCCCATGCTGGCCTCCAAGATCATGCGGGATCGTGAATCCGACGGCTTCCTGGCCCGTCTGCTGCAACGCACCTTTGAGTTTGTGCAGAGCCTGTATCGCAAAGCGCTGGCGCTATTGCTCAATTTTCCCGCCACGGCCATCCCGGTCGTTCTAGGTCTCACGGCGATGTGCTGGTGGCTGCTGAAGTACATCCCGGAAGAATTCACGCCGCGTGAAGACCGCGGCTCCTTCTTCGTCACCGCCACCAGTCCGCCGGGCACAACGTTTGCCAACACGATGCAGACGCTCGACGCGCTCAACGAGCGCCTGATGTATCTCGTCGAAGAAACGCATGAGGCCACCCGTGTGAATGCCCGCGCGCCGCGTAGCTTCGGTGCCTCGGCGGATTTCAACGAATCCATCGCCGTGCTCACGCTTTCGCCGTTTGGCACGCGGCGGAACGGCTTCGAAATCATGGCCGAGATCCGCAAGAAGACTGCGGACATCCCCAGCGCCAAGGTGTCCGTCGTCATGCGCCAGGGCATGATGCGCGGCCTGAACAAGCCGTTGGAAATCGTCGTCAGCGGCCCCACCTTTGAAGAACTGGCCGCATGGCGTGACATCATTCTCAGCAAGGCCAGGGAGAACACAAATCTTGTGGGCTTCGACTGCGATTATCGCGACACCAAGCCGCAGCTCCGTGTGAGCATCAATCAAGCGCGTGCCGCCGATCTCGGCGTGTCTTCGGCCAACATTGGCCGCACGCTGGAAACACTGCTTGGCGGCCGCCGTGCCACCACCTTCATTTATCAAGGCGAGGAATACGACGTGATGCTCGAAGGCAGCTACGCGGACAAACGCAGCCCGCTGGATCTCAACAACATCTTCGTGCGCAGCGAGCGCAGCAAACAGCTCATCCCGCTGGCGAATCTCGTCACGATGGATGAATTCGCTGACAGCGGCACGCTGAACCGCTACAACCGCATGCGCAGCATCACCTTCGATGCCGAACTCGCCACGGGCTACAGCCTTGGCGCGGCCGTGGAGTACATGGAGCAGTTGATCCAGGAAAACCTGCCAACCACCGCCATCGTCGGTTACAAAGGAAACGCCCTGAAGATGAAGGAGAACAGCGGCAGCATCGGTTTGATCTTCGCGCTGGCCATGCTCATCGCCTTCCTGGTGCTGGCGGCGCAGTTTGAGAGCTTTGTACATCCACTGACGATCATGCTGACGGTTCCTGTGGCCGTGGCGGGTGCGCTGATTGGTTTGCAGGTCATGGGCCTGAATCAAAGCATCTACAGCCAGATCGGACTCATCATGCTCATCGGTCTGGCGGCGAAGAACGGCATTCTTATCGTCGAATTCATCAACCAGCTTCGCGATGAAGGCATGGATTTCCGCGAGGCCATTCTCACCGCCAGCGAGCAGCGTCTGCGCCCCATCGTGATGACCGCGCTGGCCACCGTGATGGGCGCTTTGCCGCTCATGCTCGGCCACGGGGCAGGGTATGAGACGCGCATGGTCGTCGGCGTTGTGATTGTGTTCGGCGTGTCACTCGCCACCATTGTCACCTTGTTCCTCGTTCCCATGGTCTATGCCCTGATCGCCCAGCACACGGGTTCGCCCCTTGATGTGACACGCAAACTCGAATCAGCCCTGACCGGCGAGGAAGTGAAGACGAAACCCAAATATCCCGCGCTCATTCACGTGCTGCTGTTTGCGTTCCTGTTGCTGCCTTCATGCAACCTCGCTCCCAAATACTTTTCCCCGAAGCCGGATCTGCCGACCGAGTTCAAAACCAGCGGCCCCTGGCGCACGGCGAAACCGCGTGACGATGCCAGCCGTGGCAACTGGTGGAGCTTGTTTGGTGATTTTCGCTTGAACGCGTTGATGCAACAGGCCGAGGCGGGCAGTCCGACCTTGGAACTGGCGATGCATCGTGTCACCGAGGCCAAAGCATTGGCACGTGCTGACCGGGCCAGCCTGTTTCCGTTCCTCACGCTGAACGGCTCGGCCAATCGCAGCCGTGGTTCGGGAAACATGAAGTTCCAGTTCGCTGGCGGGCGCACGCGCAATGTGATGGGGGCGACGCTCGATTTTGAATACGAACTCGATTTCTGGGGCAAGCTGCGCAATCAAAGCAGCGCCGGAGCCGCGCGTGCTGAAGCAGAGCAAGGGGATTATCAAAACGCCCTGCTTGGCCTGCAAAGCGAACTGGCGCTGAATTACTTCGCGTTGCGTGCGCAGGATGCACAGATCGCCTTGTTAAAGCGCACGGTCGCCCTGCGTCGCAGAACTGTCGAACTGGCACGCACGCGCTTTGAGCAGGGAGACATCGCGCAAATCGACGTGGCGCAGGCGGAGACTGACATGGCGGCGACGGAGGCGGAAGCCATCGGTTTGGAAAAAAGGCGTGCAGAACTCGAACATGCCATTGCCCTGCTGCTCGGAAAGACGCCGTCGCAGTTCAACCAGTCGGCGCATGAAATCAGCGGTGCGCCGCCTACCGTGCCTGCCAGCGTGCCGAGCGATCTGCTGGAGCGACGCCCTGACATTGCCGCGGCGGAGCGTCAAATGGCTTCGTTGAATGCCGAGATCGGTGTGGCGAAAGCGGCCCTGTTCCCCAGCCTGAGCATTGGCCTCACGGGTGGCACGCAGACGAGCTATTTTTGGAAGATAGGCGATGCGCAGAGCCGTGTCTGGGGGCTGGGACCGGCGGCGGTCGAATGGCCTTTGCTGCGAGGTGGAGGAGTCAGGGCGAACATTGAGGCGACGAAGGCGCGCTATGATCAAGCGGCGGCAAGCTACAAAAGCACGGTGCTCGGAGCCATGCGTGATGCCGAGGATGCCCTGAGCGGCGTGGCCGTGTTGAGGCGGCAGACGGCGGCCCAAGATGCCACGGTGGCCTCGGCTCGAAAGGCGCTGGAGCTTTCCCAGAAACGCTACGATTCCGGGCTGGTGGCCTATTACGAGGTGCTGGACAGCCAGCGCACGCACCTGCGTGCGGAACAGGAGGCCACGCGCCTCCGGGGCGAGAGCTTCCTGGCCTGTGTGCTGCTCATCAAGGCCCTAGGTGGCGGCTGGTGAAAGGCGGAGGTCTCTTGTCGATGAACGTCCGAGCGAGAGCCATGCGTGGGCGCGGCACTGACGGACCGAAGGTTTGTATCGACACCGGCCACAACGGGCAGGTAGTCTCCCGCAATGCTGGACTGAACGATGGGCGGATAGCTCAACGACATCACCATGGCCCGGCGTGAAATCTCGTTCAGATGCGTAACATGAACCGAAATCGTGGGTATCCCATCAAGGAAGCCTGAACTCCATGACCCGAACCCATTCCCATCTCAGCCTTCTCCTTGGTGCTGTCAGCGCCCTCGCCAGCCTTCCTGTCGCTGCCGAGCCAGGTGATCTGGACGTGAGCTTTGGCATTGGGGGTATCGTGACGACAGCCTTTGGCAGCGGCAATGATCGCGGCTATAGCCTGGTGTTGCAGAGCGATGGCAAGATCGTGGTGGCGGGGCAGGCCGCCGCCGCTGACTTTGCGGTGGCACGCTACAATCCGGACGGAACGCTGGACACGACCTTCAACGGCACGGGCAAGGTGACCACGAACATTCGCGGCACCGATGATAACGGGAGGGGTGTGGCATTGCAGAGCGATGGCAAGATCGTCGTCGTGGGAAGCTCTTCTGACGGCGGCAACAGGAGCGATGTCACGCTGGTGCGTTACAACACCGATGGAACGCTGGACACCAGTTTCGGCCAGGCTGGCACCGGCAAGATCGTCACCACCATTGCTGGGGGCAGTTCTGCTGGTTCCGTGGCAGTGCAGGCGGATGGGAAGATTGTGGTCGCGGGCGACGCGATCTACAGCACCCTTGATTTCGTGGTGCTGCGCTACAACGGCGACGGAACACTGGACAACAGTTTTGGTGTCGGCGGCCTGATGAGCACCGACCTGAGCGGCACCCACGATGTCATGAACGGCATGGTCTTGCAGGGTGACGGGAAGATCGTCGTCAGCGGTTACGACTCAGGCAGCCGTTTCCGCGTGGCACGCTACAACCCCAATGGG